>JAIRJR010000148.1 GCA_031260575.1 Tannerella sp. | reverse complement strand
TTCCAGATGCACTCCAACAAACAAAATCCGGTCGAACAAATCGGTTGCGGAGATATTGGAGCCGGCGTTGGTTTTAAAGATATCCGGACCGGCGATACTTTATGTGAGGAGAATCACCCGATTTTGTTGGAATCCATCGAATTTCCTGAACCGGTAATCGGTATTGCCATCGAGCCTAAGACCCAAAAAGACTTGGATAAGTTGGCTATCGGTTTGTCGAAATTACTGGAAGAAGACCCGACTTTCCATGTTGAAACAAACAATGAAACCGGACAGACCATTATTCGTGGTATGGGTGAGCTTCATCTCGAAATTATCGTTGACCGTTTACGTCGCGAATTTAAAGTCGAATGTAATCAAGGACGTCCGTTGGTCACCTATAAAGAATCGATTACAAAACCGGTCGAATGGCGTGAGGTTTACAAAAAACAAACAGGCGGACGCGGAAAATTTGCGGATATCATCATCCGCATCGAACCGGCTGACGACGATTTCACCGATCGCTTACAATTTGTTGATAGTGTGAAAGGTGGGAACATACCCAAAGAATTTATTCCGTCGATTCAGAAAGGTTTTGAAAAAGCGATGAATAATGGCGTGTTGGCGAATTATCAGGTCGACAAGATGAAAGTGACCTTGCTCGATGGGTCTTATCATACAGTCGATTCCGACCAGCTGTCGTTTGAAATATGTGCGATGTACGCATTCAAAAATGCTGCCGTCAATGCCGGCCCCGTCCTGATGGAACCGGTTATGCAAATAGAGGTAGTAACACCCGAAGACAATATGGGCGATGTGATCGGCGACTTGAACAGACGCCGCGCACAAATCGAAGGCACGGAGGGAAATCGTGCCAGAGCACGCATTATCAAGGCGAAAGTGCCTTTGGCTGAAACATTTGGTTATGTTACTGTATTGCGAACCATCACTTCGGGCCGTGCAACTTCTTCGATGCAGTTTGCGAATTTTGCAAAAGTACCGGCGGAAATCGCAACCCAAGTGATAAATGATTTAAAGGGCGGGAAATGGACGTATTAATTGAGAATTGAGAATAAAAATATTAACATTAAAAGGGAAATTCAAAATACAACAAAATATGAGTCAAAAGATCAGAATTAAATTAAAGTCGTACGACTATTCTTTGGTAGACAAATCATCGGAGAAAATCGTGAAGACCGTAAAAGCTACCGGCGCTGTGGTTAGCGGACCCATTCCGCTTCCGACACATAAGCGGATTTTTACGGTGAATCGTGCGACGTTTGTCAATAAAAAATCGCGCGAACAGTTCGAGCTTTCTTCTTACAAAAGACTGATCGACATTTACAGTTCGACAGCGAAAACTGTAGATGCGTTAATGAAATTGGAATTACCCAGCGGGGTAGAGGTTGAGATAAAAGTCTGACGACTTATATTTTAATTAGGAATAAAATTAAGAGATTAAGAAATAATTAAGAATTAAGAGATTACGAATTGATTACATTATCAATTGTCAATTATCAATTATCAATTAAATAGAAATGCCAGGATTATTAGGAAAAAAAATCGGAATGACATCCGTTTTCAGTGCCGAGGGAAAAAATCTTCCATGCACTGTTATCGAAGCAGGTCCTTGTGTTGTTACGCAAATTAAAACGATTGCAACCGATGGTTATGAAGCGGTTCAATTAGGCTTCCGGAATAAGAAGGATAAACATACCCCCAAACCGGAAGCAGGTCATTTTAAGAAAGCAGGCGTAACGCCCAAGAGACACTTGGCCGAGTTCAAAAATTTTGAGACTGCATATCAATTGGGTGATGTGATCACCGTCGATTATTTGGAAAATGCAGGCTTTGTAGATGTTGCAGGTACATCAAAAGGAAAGGGATTCCAGGGGGTTGTCAAACGCCATGGATTCAGTGGAGTGGGAGAGACGACGCACGGTCAGCACAACCGGCAGCGTGCACCCGGCGCGATCGGCGCATGTTCGTATCCCGCTAAGGTTTTTAAAGGGATAGGTATGGCCGGACAAATGGGAAACAAACGGGTCACGGTTCAGAATTTAGAAGTGATCAAGATCATATCCGAACATAATCTTTTATTGGTTAAAGGCTCTGTTCCGGGTTCGAAAGGTTCAATCTTATTAATTAGTAAATAATGGAACTGAACATATTAAATATAAAAGGAGAAGCAACCGGCAAGACGGTGACTCTCAATGATGCGGTCTTTGGTATCGAACCGAACGATCATGCTATATATTTGGATATCAAGCAATATATGGCCAATAAACGCCAAGGTACGCATCAGTCAAAAGAAAGAAATGCAATTACGGGAAGCACCCGTAAATTGATCCGGCAAAAAGGCGGCGGCGGCGCCCGACGAGGAAATATCAAATCGCCGCTTTTGGTTGGTGGCGGCCGTGTTTTTGGGCCTCAACCCCGCGACTACAGTTTTAAATTGAACAAAAAGGTAAAAGCCCTGGCGCGAAAGTCAGCCCTTTCGTATAAAGCGAAGCATGATTCGATCATTGTGGTGGAAGATTTCACATTTGAAACACCCAAAACAAAGGATTTCATTGCCCTGCTTAAAGGTTTGAAGATTGACAACCAAAAGATGCTTTTGGTGTTGCCCGAAAACAACAAGACAATCTATTTATCAGCCCGGAATTTGGAGAATGCAAATGTGATCATTACCTCAGAATTAAATACATATAGAGTTATGGACGCTAAAAATCTGGTCTTTACCGAAAGTTCTGTGGGAATCATTGAAAAATATTTAAATGCATAAGGAGAAATGAGTATGGGTATCATTATTAAACCGATAGTAACAGAAAAATTGACGGCGATTACGAATAAGACGCCTCACCGTTTCGGCTTTCGCGTATCTCCTACTGCAAACAAGTTAGAGATAAAGCAAGCGGTCGAGTCGATGTATAATGTAGTCGTTGAGGATGTAAACACGATGAAATTTTCCGGTAAGTTGAAAAGCCGTTATACGAAATCGGGCATGATCAGCGGACGGCAAGGCGCTTACAAGAAAGCAATAGTAACATTGAAAGCAGGAGAAACAATAGATTTCTTCAGTAATATCTGATAAAAAAATGGGAATACGTAAACTAAAGCCCACATCACCGGGGCAAAGACACAAGATTATTGGCACTTTTGATAAAATCACTGCATCGGTGCCAGAGAAATCTCTTGTAACAGGGAAGCATAGTACCGGCGGCCGCAATAATACAGGCAAGATGACCATGCGTTATTTGGGTGGAGGCCACAAACAAAGGTACAGATTGATTGATTTCAAGAGAAATAAAGAAGGCATTCCTGCCACAGTTAAGACGATCGAGTACGATCCGAATCGCACCTCGCGTATCGCTTTACTGTATTATGCAGATGGAGAAAAGAGTTATATCGTTGCTCCAAACGGGTTGGAAGTTGGCCAAACAGTGATGTCGGGTAAAGATGCTGCTCCCGAAATTGGGAACGCTTTACCGATGAAAAATATCCCCGTAGGAACGATTATTCATAACATCGAGCTTCGTCCCGGACAGGGTGCCAAGTTGGTTCGTTCTGCCGGCGCTTTCGCACAATTGACTTCGCGCGAAGGGAGTTATGTGGTCATCAGGATGCCTTCGGGTGAGACCCGTAAAATATTATCGGCTTGCAAAGCGACAATTGGCAGTGTTGGCAATTCGGATCATGCGCTTGAAAAATCAGGCAAAGCCGGACGTTCGAGATGGTTTGGACGCCGTCCACGTACTCGCGGAGTCGTCATGAACCCGGTCGACCACCCGATGGGCGGTGGCGAAGGGCGTGCCTCCGGAGGCCATCCGCGTTCGCGTACCGGTTTGTATGCGAAGGGATTGAAAACAAGAGCCCCTAAGAAACACTCTTCAAAGTATATAATGGAAAAAAGAAAAAAATAATCTGAATAATTAAAATACTATGAGTCGTTCGTTAAAAAAAGGTCCATATATAAATGTGAAGTTGGAAAAGAAAGTTCTGACGATGAATGAGTCCGGCAAAAAATCGGTCATTAAGACCTGGGCGCGGGCTTCCATGATTTCGCCTGATTTTGTGGGACATACGATTGCCGTACACAATGGGAATAAATTTATTCCTGTGTTTATAACTGAAAATATGGTAGGCCATAAGTTGGGAGAATTTTCGCCAACGCGTATATTCCGCGGCCATGCAGGTAACAGGAAATAAATTGAAGGGGCGAACCAGTGTATTCGCCTCAAAAAAAGAGAATAAAAAGAAAATACAATATGGGTGCTAGAAAAAGAAAATCAGCAGAAGAAATGAAAGAGGCCCGAAAATCTCTCTATTATGCCAAGTTGCGAAACATTCCCACATCGCCGCGGAAGATGCGTTTGGTGGCGGATATGGTTCGCGGTATGGAAGTCTTCAGGGCGTTGGGCGTTTTGAAATTCTCGAATAAGGAAGCTGCTGCAAGAGTAGAAAAGTTGCTTCGTTCAGCGATCTCTAACTGGGAACAGAAGAACGAACGCAAAGCGGAAAGTGGGGAATTATACGTTTCGTTGGTGAGTGTAGATAATGCTACCTCATTAAAACGGATGCGTCCTGCTCCACAAGGACGGGGAAACAGGATTCGAAAACGCTCGAACCACGTGACCTTGTTTGTTGATTCACACAATATACCGGAAATTGAAAATTAATACAGATGGGACAGAAAGTAAATCCGATTAGTAATCGTTTGGGGATTATCCGCGGTTGGGATTCCAACTGGTACGGAGGTAATAATTATGGCGACACCTTGCTCGAAGACAGCAAGATTCGCAAATACCTGAATGCCCGTCTGGCAAAGGCAAGTGTATCACGCATCGTGATTGAACGCACATTGAAATTAGTCACAATCACAGTCTGCACATCACGTCCGGGTATCATCATCGGTAAAGCCGGTTCGGAAGTGGATAAGTTGAAAGAAGAGTTGAAGAAGATCACGGATAAAGAAGTACAAATCAATATCTTTGAAATCAAAAAGCCCGAATTGGACGCAGTGATCGTGGCAAACAATATCGCCCGACAGTTGGAAGGCAAGATTGCTTACCGCCGCGCAATCAAGATGGCGATCGCCTCTACCATGCGTATGGGAGCCGAAGGTATCAAGGTGTTGATTTCGGGACGTTTGAATGGCGCTGAGATGGCACGTTCGGAAATGTACAAAGAAGGTCGTACCCCGTTGCATACCTTCCGTGCAGACATCGACTATGCCCTGGGAGAAGCATTAACCAAGGTTGGCTTATTGGGCATCAAAGTATGGATATGCCGTGGCGAAGTGTATGGAAAGAAAGACCTTGCCCCATCGTTCACTTCGACCAAAGACTTTGGCCGCAGAGACGACAGAGGCGGCCAAGGCGGTGGACGTGACAGAGACCGTGACAGGGATCGTGATCGTGACCGTGACAGAGGCTTTAGAAAGAAAAGAACGAATCGTTAATAGAGTTATCAGTTTGCAGTTGATAGCGTAATAGAAAGAAAATAATCATGTTACAACCTAAAAAGACAAAATTTAGAAGACAACAGAAAGGCCGTCAAAAAGGCGTGGCTCAACGTGGTAACCAGTTGGCATTCGGTTCGTTTGGGATTAAGTCCTTAGATACAAAATGGATCACGGGAAGACAAATTGAAGCTGCCCGTATCGCGGTGACCCGTCACATGCAGCGCCAAGGCCAGGTTTGGGTACGCATCTTCCCGGATAAACCAATCACAAGCAAACCGGCTGATGTGCGTATGGGTAAAGGAAAAGGAAATCCGGAAGGATTTGTAGCGCCGGTTTCACCGGGACGCATCCTGTTTGAAATCGAAGGCGTACCTTTTGATATCGCCAAAGAAGCATTACGCTTAGCAGCCCAGAAGCTGCCGGTGACAACCAAATTTATTGTTCGTCACGATTATGACATGCAAAATCAAAATGTGTAAACACCATGAAGATTAAGGAAGTAAGGGAATTGAGTACCAAAGAGATAATAGAAAGAGTTGATGCAGAAGCAATGTCTTTGAATCAAAAGAAGATTAATCATAGCATTTCACCGCTTGATAATCCTATGCAAATCAGAGCGCAACGCAGAACAATCGCCCGTTTGCAAACGGAATTGCGTCAAAGATTAGAGAATAAAAAAAATCAATGAGCCTGATGGAATCAAGAAATTTAAGAAAAGAAAGAACGGGCGTAGTGTTCAGCAATAAGATGGACAAAACGATTACAGTTGCAGTGAAATGGAAAGAAAAACACCCCATGTACGGCAAATTTGTCAGCAAGACCAAAAAGTATCACGCCCACGATGAGCAAAACGAATGTAAAATTGGTGATACGGTTAGAATCATGGAAACCCGTCCGATGAGTAAGACAAAACGCTGGCGGGTGGCTCAAATCATAGAAAGGGCAAAATAAGATGATACAACAAGAATCAAGATTGACAGTAGCAGACAATAGCGGAGCCAAAGAAGTGTTGTGTATCCGTGTGCTTGGAGGGACGCGTAAGCGTTATGCCTCTGTAGGTGACGTGATTGTTGTGGCGGTAAAGAGCGTTATCCCATCGAGTGATGTGAAAAAAGGCGCCGTTTCGAGGGCTATTATCGTACGAACAAAGAAAGAAATCCGCCGTCAGGACGGTTCCTATATTCGCTTCGACGACAATGCCTGCGTATTGCTCACTCCTGCGGGAGAAATCAGGGGAAGCCGTATTTTCGGCCCGGTGGCCAGGGAATTACGCGCAACGAATATGAAGATTGTTTCACTCGCACCCGAAGTACTTTAATCAATTAAGAATTAAGAATTAAAAATTAAGAGAGATGAGTAAGTTACATATAAGAAAAGGCGATGTTGTGTTTGTGAATGCCGGCGAAGACAAAGGCAAAACCGGTCGCGTACTGCAAATGCTTGTGAAAGAACAACGGGCGATCGTTGAAGGCGTCAATTTGGTGTCGAAGCATACCAAACCAAGTGCAAAAAGCCCGCAAGGAGGAATCCAGAAAAAAGAAGCTTCAGTCCATATCTCGAATTTGAATGTGCTTGACCCTAAATTGGGCAAACCGACACGAATCGGACGGAAGATCGTAAAAGGACAGTTAGTGCGTTATGCCAAGAAATCAGGGGAGGTGATTAAGTGATGAGTACAGCCAACTTAAAAAATGAATACAGGGAACGTATCGTTCCATCTCTGAAAAAAGAGTTTAATTATACATCGGTCATGCAAGTACCGGTCTTGAAAAAGATTGTGGTCAATCAAGGCATTGGGAAAGCAACACAAGATAAAAAAATGATCGACACGGCAATTGCCGAGTTGACCTTGATCACAGGTCAGAAAGCAGTAGCAACGGTTTCGAAAAAAGACATTTCCAACTTTAAGTTGCGCCGGAAAATGCCGATTGGCGTAATGGTAACACTGCGTCAGGAAAAGATGTATGAGTTTTTAGAAAGACTTGTACGTGTGGCTTTACCACGCATTCGCGACTTCAAAGGCATTGAAAGTAAACTCGATGGAAGAGGGAATTACACCTTGGGAATCCAGGAACAAATCATTTTCCCGGAAATAAATATTGACAATATTTCCAAAATATTGGGAATGAATATTACCTTTGTGACCTCTGCGAAGACAGATGAGGAGGGTTATGCGCTTTTGCGGGAATTCGGATTGCCTTTTAAGAATATAAAAAAGAATTAATATATGGCGAAAGAATCAATGAAAGCTCGCGAAGTGAAGCGGGCAAAACTTGTGAAGAAATACGCTGCCAAACGTACGCAACTGAAAGCCGAAGGTAATTATGATGCACTGCAGGCGATTCCTAAAAATGCATCACCGGTTCGTTTACACAATCGTTGTAAACTGACGGGACGCCCCAAAGGTTATATGCGCCAGTTTGGTATTTCACGCATTCAGTTTCGTGAAATGGTTTCTCAAGGGTTAATCCCGGGTGTAAAGAAAGCGAGTTGGTAGAAATTAATTGAAAGTTGAGAATTGAGAATGAAAAATCAGTTATTCAATGATTCGGGAATGATTAAATATTGTCCGGAATGCCGGATCAATTTAAATAAAAAAATATGACAGATCCTATTGCAGATTATTTGACACGATTGCGGAATGCAATCAAGGCGCAGCACAGAGTAGTTGAAGTGCCCGCCTCAAATTTAAAAAAGGAAATCACAAAAATCCTTTTTGAAAAAGGCTACATCCTTAATTTCAAGTTTGTAGACGAAGGTCCTCAAGGCACGATCAAGATTGCCTTGAAATATAATCCGGTGAATAAAGAAAGCGCCATAAGGCGTCTTCAACGTATTTCAAGGCCGGGTTTGCGTAAATACGCAGGTTACAAAGACATGCCCAGGGTATTGAATGGCCTTGGGATAGCCATTCTTTCAACTCCCAAAGGAGTCATGACGGATAAGGAAGCGCGCACTCAGAATGTGGGCGGCGAAGTGTTATGTTACGTGTATTAATTGGGAGGAATTGATATGTCAAGAATAGGAAAATTACCCATTCAAATTCCAGCCGGAGTAACAATAACATACAAAGATGACCTTGTGACCGTAAAAGGACCAAAAGGAGAACTTAAACAACAAATCAATCCCGACATCAAACTGAACATTGAAGACGGTGTATTGAATTTGTCAAGGCCAAACGACGAACGTATACTCCGCGCACAACATGGTTTATACCGTTCGCTGATCAACAATATGGTGATTGGCGTATCGGAAGGATATAAGAAACAATTGGAATTGGTAGGTGTGGGATACCGTGTGACAAACTCAGGTCAGACTTTAGAACTGTCCTTAGGTTATACCCATGCGATACACTTTCAACTTCCCGATGAAGTGAAAGTGGAAACCAAAACAGAACGCAACAAAAGCCCGCTCATTATTTTAGAATCGGCTGATAAGCAGTTGATCGGGCAAGTCTGTGCAAAGATTCGTTCGTTCCGTAAACCGGAGCCGTACAAAGGTAAAGGCATCAAGTTTACCGGTGAAATAATTAGAAGAAAATCAGGCAAATCTGCAGGTAAGTAAACGACTGGAAACGATAAAGATCATGGTGACAAAAGAAACAAGAAGAATAAAAATAAAGAGAAGTATACGTGGTAAAATATCAGGTACTTCCGAATGTCCGCGTTTGACCGTATTCAGAAGTAACAAGCAGATATATGCTCAATTAGTAGATGATACGAAAGGTACGACATTGGCTACGGCATCTTCATTGAAAATTGCCGAAAAAGCGACCAAGAAAGAGATAGCGGCAAAAGTGGGTGAATTGATTGCCCAAAACGCAAAAGAAGCAGGTATACAGGCTGTTGTATTCGACAGGAATGGATATCTGTATCATGGGAGAATTAAAGAATTAGCTGATGCAGCACGCAAGAGCGGCCTTAAATTTTAATAAAAAATGGCAAGAGAAATAAACAGGGTAAAATCGACCAATGATTTGGAATTAAAAGATAGATTAGTAGCAATCAACCGTGTAACGAAAGTTACCAAAGGAGGTCGTACGTTTAGTTTTGCTGCGATTGTCGTGGTAGGCAATGAAGACGGAGTCGTCGGTTGGGGATTGGGAAAAGCAGGCGAAGTAATTACTGCGATCTCCAAAGGTGTGGAAGCAGCGAAGAAAAACTTAGTGCGGATTCCGATACACAAAGGGACAATCCCTCATGAGCAATCTGCCAAATATGGAGGCGCTGAAATCATCATCAAACCTGCATATCATGGTACCGGTGTGAAGGCCGGCGGCGCGATGCGCGCAGTCCTGGAAAGTGTTGGAATAACCGATGTATTGGCCAAATCGAAAGGTTCGTCGAACCCACACAACTTGGTCAAAGCAACTATCTTGGCATTGAATGAGTTGAGAAGTCCGGCTATGGTTGCCCAAAACAGGGGGATTACTGTCGAAAAAGTGTTTAACGGCTAAAACCATTACGTGCGACACGTTTAAAACCAATTTTTATAATCGATTAGGTATGGCAACAATAAAAATAAAACAAGTCAGAAGCAGGATCAAATGCCCGAACAACCAAAAAAGAACCCTCGATGCGTTGGGACTGCGAAGAATGAACCGTGTGGTCGAACATGAATCGACACCGTCCATTTTGGGAATGATTGAGAAAGTGAAACATTTGGTTTCCGTTGAATATTAATGGTAGGGGCGGATCTGCGTGTTCGCCTGATACAATAAATAAATTAAAGATATGAACTTATCAAATTTAAAACCTGCAGAAGGATCAATAAAAGACAGAAAAAGAATAGGCCGCGGTACAGGTTCCGGTTATGGAGGAACTTCAACCAGAGGGCATAAGGGCGCTAAGTCGCGTTCCGGATTTTCGCGAAAACCCGGTTTTGAAGGCGGACAGATGCCTATTCAACGACGTCTTCCCAAATTTGGTTTCAAGAATATAAACCGTGTAGAATATAAGGCGATCAATCTTTCGACGTTACAACAATTGGCAGAAGCTAAGAATCTGACAAAAATCGGGTTGGAAGAGTTGATCCAAGCCGGTTTTATTTCTGCATCGCAATGGGTTAAAATACTTGCTAAAGGGGCTGTGACGATAAACTTAGAAGTTGAAGCGCATGCTTTTTCCAAAAAAGCGGAAGAATCTATCATCGCAGCAGGTGGAACGATTGTTAAACTCTAAGACTTATGAGATTTATAGATACAATAAAGAATATTTGGAAGATTGAAGATCTACGGAAACGGATATCCATCACATTGCTATTGATTATTATCTATCGCTTTGGTACTTATGTGGTGCTTCCGGGTGTCGATCCGGGTGCGTTGACTGCATTACAGGCTCAGACACGAGGCGGGTTGTTGGCTTTATTGGATATGTTTTCCGGAGGGGGATTTTCGAATGCTTCCGTTTTTGCATTGGGAATCATGCCCTATATCTCGGCATCCATTGTAATGCAATTAATGACGATCATCGTTCCTTCTTTTCAGAAACTGCAGCGCGAAGGCGAAAGCGGTCGAAAGAAAATTAATCAATGGACCCGTTATCTGACGGTCATTATTTTGATTTTCCAAGGAACCGCTTATCTGACAAACTTGAATGTCCAAATGAGAATGGCCGGCTCGGCATTGCCTTCGGGTTACTGGTTTAACATATCGTCCACAATGATCATGGCAGGCGGTAGCATGTTTGTGTTATGGTTGGGCGAACGGATTACGGATCGAGGGATCGGGAATGGAATTTCATTCATCATCATGGTAGGTATCATGGCGCGGTTACCGCATGCATTTTTTCAGGAATTTATCTCGCGGATGAGCGAAAAAACAGGCGGTTTGGTGATGTTTCTTTTCGAGAACTTAGCCTTACTGTTTGTCATCGCAGGAGCAATTGCCCTTGTGCAAGGAACCCGCCGGGTGCCTGTACAATATGCAAAAAGGATAGTCGGAAACAAACAATACGGGGGGGCAAGGCAATATATCCCGCTGAAAGTGAATGCGGCAAATGTAATGCCGATCATCTTCGCACAGGCAATCATGATGGTTCCCATTTCAATTGCCGGTTTCGCAAGCAGTGGGAATACCGGCAGCGTAATGATGGCTTTTATGAATAATACGGGTTTCTGGTATAATTTTGTCTTTGCATTATTAATTATTGCATTTACCTATTTTTATACCGCCATTACCATCAATCCGACCCAAATGGCTGATGACTTAAAACGAAATAATGGTTTCATCCCCGGCATAAAACCCGGCAAGGCGACGAAGAATTACTTGGATGAGATAATGAGTAGAATAACACTTCCCGGTGCATTCTTTCTGGCATTGGTTGCCATCATGCCTGCATTTGCCAGTTTGGCAGGTGTCAGTCAGGAGTTTTCCCAGTTTTACGGCGGAACCTCCTTATTGATTTTGGTAGGTGTTGTTTTGGATACGCTGCAACAAATTGAAAGTCATTTGTTGATGCGACATTATGATGGATTATTGAAGTCGGGAAGGATTAAAGGGCGTTCAGGTACGGCCGGATCATATTGATAATGATTTATGAATAATCATCAATCAATTATGAGCCAAAAGTTAATGGATAATGAATAAATGGTATTTCTGAAGACGGATGAAGAAATTGAGTTGATGCGTGAAGCCAATCGATTGGTTGGCAAGACGCTTGGTGAATTAGCCAAAAACATTCAACCGGGCATCTCAACGCTTCAATTAGATAAGATAGCAGACACCTTTATTCGTGATCATGGTGCGATACCGGCATTTTTAGGATACAGAGGTTTTCCTAATTCGATTTGTACTTCGGTGAATGATCAGGTGGTTCATGGCATCCCTTCCGACAGGGTTTTTCTGAAAGAAGGTGATATCATTTCCATCGACTGTGGTACAATTTTAAATGGTTTTGTGGGAGATTCGGCTTATACATATTGTGTCGGAGAGGTGTCGGAGGAAACAAAGCGTTTGTTACAGACCACCAAGGATGCGCTATATACAGGAATCAATCAGGCTACCGTCAATCGCCGTGTAGGTGATATCAGTGATGCCATCCAGACCCATTGTCAAAAGAGAGGCTACTCGGTCGTACGGGAGTTGGTTGGGCATGGATGCGGACGGCAAATGCATGAAGATCCTGAAGTGCCCAACTTCGGACGAAGGGGTTCCGGTGCTTTATTACGCAATGGGATGACCATTTGTATTGAGCCGATGATCAACAAGGGAAGTAAAAATGTGATCGTTGAAAAAGATGGCTGGACAGTAAGGACAAAAGACCGTGCCTATTCGGCGCACTTCGAACATTGTATCGCGATCCGTCCCGAAGGTCCCATGATTTTGTCAACATTTGAATATGTGGAAGCAATAACACAAAAAAAAAGATAAATATGGCTAAACAAGCTGCAATAGAACAAGATGGAGTAATCACAGATGCACTGTCGAACGCAATGTTTCGCGTGGAATTGGAAAACGGGCATGAGATAACCGCTCATATTTCGGGCAAAATGCGTATGCACTATATCAAGATCCTTCCCGGCGACAAAGTGCGTGTCGAAATATCTCCATACGATTTGTCAAAAGGCAGAATTTCGTTTAGATATAAATAAGCTGATTTAGAATTTAATTATAAAGTATTAAGAGATATGAAAGTGAGAGCGTCATTGAAGAAACGGACACCCGAATGTAAGATTGTCAGAAGGAATGGGCGTCTGTATGTGATTAACAAGAAGAACCCCAAGTTTAAGGTCCGTCAAGGTTGACAATTGGGATTAAGTGAATGAAAATAATAAAATTTATCAAATAATATGGCGATAAGAATAGTTGGGGTGGATATTCCACAAGATAAAAGAGGAGAAATTGCATTGACTTATATCTTTGGTATCGGCCGGAGTAATGCAAACTCTATTTTAAAAAAAGCAGGCATTGACAGGGATATCAAAGTCAAGGACTGGACTGATGACCAAGCAGCAAAAATTCGTGAAGTCATTGGAAATGAGTTTAAGGTTGAAGGCGACCTTCGTTCTGAAGTTCAACTGAACATCAAGCGTTTGATGGATATTGGCTGTTATCGGGGTATTCGTCATCGTATTGGCTTGCCGCTGCGGGGCCAGAGCACAAAAAATAACGCCCGTACGCGAAAAGGCAAAAAGAAAACAGTTGCAAACAAGAAAAAAGCTACTAAATAAGAATTGACATGGCAAAAAAGACAGTCGTAACAAAAAAGAGAAAAGTAAAAGTCGATGCTTATGGGCAAGCCCATATCCATTCATCTTTTAACAATATCATCGTAGCGCTTACAAACAGCAGCGGTCAAGTGATTAGCTGGTCGTCGGCGGGAAAAATGGGCTTCAGAAGTTCGAAAAAGAATACGCCCTACGCCGCACAAATGGCTGCACAGGACTGTGCAAAAGTGGCTTACGATTTAGGTTTACGTAAAGTGAAAGTATACATTAAAGGCCCGGGCAATGGTCGCGAATCGGCAATCCGAACAATCCATGGCGCCGGAATTGAAGTAACGGAAATAATGGATATTACTCCATTACCGCATAATGGATGCCGCCCTCCAAAGAGAAGAAGAGTATAATAATGTTTAATGATTAATTTGGGGCGTAGTACTTACGTCGCATAAAAATAATAAAATAAAAATATGGCAAGATATACAGGCCCAAAAACAAAAATCGCCCGTAAATTTCAGGAACCCATATACGGTCCCGACAAAGTGCTTTCACGGAAGAATTACCCTCCCGGACAACATGGAAATAACAGAAAACGGAAGACTTCGGAATATGGACTTCAGTTGCGGGAAAAACAAAAAGCAAAATACACGTACGGTGTATTGGAAAAACAATTTAGAAACATGTTCGACAAAGCCGCACGTTCGAAAGGAATCACCGGCGAGGTGCTGCTGCAGTTGCTCGAAAGCCGTTTGGACAATATCGTTTTCCGTTTGGGATTATCACCTACACGTATGGGAGCACGCCAATTGGTTTTACACCGTCATGTTGTAGTGGATGGTAAAGTGGTCAATATCCCTTCATACTCGGTGAAACCGGGACAAGTGGTCGGAATGAGAGAAAAATCAAAATCATTGGAAGTGGTGGTCGAGGCTTTGTCAGGTTTTAATCACAGCAAGTATCCCTGGATTGAATGGGATCAAAATTTCCTGACCGGGAAATTACTTCATTTGCCGGAACGTGCAGATATTCCGGAAAATATTAAAGAACAATTAATTGTGGAATTATATTCTAAATAACAAACACATGGCGATATTAGCATTTCAGAAACCCGATAATGTATTGATGTTGGAAGCGGACAATTTCTATGGGAAATTTGAATTTCGTCCGTTGGAACCGGGCTATGGCATTACAATTGGTAATGCGCTGCGCCGTATTCTCTTGTCGTCGTTGGAAGGTTATGCTTTTTCGACGGTGAAAATTGAAGGAATAAACCATGAATTTTCTTCGATTCCGGGCGTACTTGAAGACGTTCAAAATATTATTTTAAATTTGAAGCAAGTACGTTTTAAATGTTTGGCTGAAATTGAAGAAATCCCGAAAGTGAACGTAACCGTATCCGGTACAGAGGTATTTAAAGCAGGGCATATCGCAAAACAACTGAATGGATTTGAAATATTAAATCCCAACCTTGAGATATGCCATTTATCCAAGTCCGCCTCATTTACAATGGAACTGACCATCAATAAAGGCCGGGGTTATGTTACATCCGAAGAAAATACGGACCCGGCCAATACCAACGTGAGTGTGATCGCAATGGATTCGATCTATACCCCCATCCGGAATGTCAAGTATTCGGTCGAAAACTTCCGCGTCGAACAAAAAACCGACTACGAAAAATTGATACTCGAAATCATGACCGATGGATCAATCCATCCGAAAGAAGCCCTGAAAGAAGCTGCCAAGATATTAATCTATCATTTTATGCTGTTTTCAGACGAAAAAATTGAGGCCGAAGTCATTGATGCTGACGAGAATGAAGTTTTCGATGAAGATGTATTGCACATGCGCCAACTGTTGAAGAACAAGCTGATTGAAATGAATTTGTCTGTCCGTGCCCTGAACTGTCTGAAAGCGGCAGATGTGGAAACAGTCGGCGATCTGGTCGCTTTCAATAAGAATGATTTGTTGAAGTTCCGCAATTTCGGAAAGAAATCCCTGACGGAATTAGATGAATTATTATCGGAATTGAAACTTTCATTTGGGATGGATATATCAAAATATAAATTAGATAAAGAGTAAGAACAACAATGAGACATAATAAAAAAATAAATCATTTAGGACGAACAAAAGCACACCGCGCAGCCATGCTTTCCAATATGGCGGTCTCGCTGATTAATCACAAACGAATTTTTACAACAACAGCAAAAGCAAAAGCGTTGCGTACGTATATTGAGCCGCTTATTACGAAGTCGAAGGCTTCGACCAAAACAAGCGAAGAAACCATGCACGATCGCCGTGTCGTTTTTGCCATGTTGCAAGATAAACATGCCGTAGCCGAACTATTCAGCAGTGTGGCAGATAGAATAGGTGAACGCCCCGGAGGATATACTCGGATTGTTAAGACCGGCGCCAGGTTGGGCGACAACGCATCCATGTGCTTCATTGAATTGGTAGATTTTAACGAAAACATGTTGAAAGACACTAAAAAAGCGACAGCGAAAACAAGACGTTCGCGCAGAAAAACAACGACAACTCCGATGGCAGAATCATCTGCAACCCCTGAAACTCAAAAGGGTAGAGCGGCTAAAGACGCAGAACCGAAAAAACAGAAACCGGCAGAAAAAACAGTTGAAACAGACGAAAAACCGGAAATAACGGATATCGCCGCCTCAGTCGAAGAAATGCTGACGGTAGAAGGAGCTGAAAACGTTGAAAACGCTGATACGCAAGAACAGGGCGACACGGAAACTTCGGATGAAGAGAAATAACATAACACATTAACATATTATTAAAATGAAAAGAAATATAACAATTATGGTTGCCGTTGCAATCGGAATGATTGTAACTTCCTGTGGAGGTGGCATTAATACCAACATAAGCCTGAAGTCTGAAGTAGACAGCGCTTTTTATGCGATCGGTGTTATCAATGCCGCCAACTTTACTACCGGAGTGAAAACAATTCCCGGATACGAAGGAACTAAAAATATTGATGCTTTAATGGCCGGATTTTCGACCGCAATGTACGAAAAGACATCACAACTAAAGATGACGCCCGAAGAAGCCCAAGAATTTCTTCAAGTGTATTTTACCACTGCACAGTTGAAGGAAGCCGAAGCCGGAAAGGCTGAAGGTGAAGCTTTTTTAGCTGCCAATAAAACCAAACCCGGGGTGATCACAACAGAGAGCGGTCTGCAATACAAGGTAATAACAGAAGGCACAGGTAAGAAACCTGTATTGACGGACAATGTTATTGTGCATTATACCGGTAAACTATTGAATGGTACTGTTTTTGATAGCTCCGTCGAGCGCGGCGAACCAACAACTTACCCTTTAGCCAATTTTATCGAAGGCTGGAAAGAAGCCTTATTGTTGATGCCGGTCGGCTCGAAATACCAATTATGGGTTCCTTCGAATCTGGCCTACGGAGAACAACAGGCAAGTCAGGTGATTAAACCGAATAGTACGCTTGAGTTTGAAGTCGAATTACTGGGTATTGCAGAAAATCAATGAAAAAGATTTTTGCCTTATTCTTCTTTGGAGTGATCATTGCTGCTCCACTTGCAGCCCAACAAAAAACAGATTCGGGTATTGTCCTGAAATCGCCGCTTGATTCGGCAAGTTATGCGGTTGGCATCAATTGGGGATCAGGTATGTTGGAAAGCCTGAAGGGTTTTCCCGGTCCCGAACCCAATTTGAATGCGCTGGCAGAAGGCATCAGACATGCTTTATCAGGTCTGACTGAATCGTGGATGAACGTGGATCAAGCGCAAGCATATCTTCAATCTTATTTAACAGAGGTATCCAATCAATATGCTGCAATAGCGAAAGAAGCCGAGACTAAATTTTTGGCCGAAAACAAAACCAAACCCGGTGTGATCACCACCGAAAGCGGACTACAATATCAGGTTTTAGTACAGGGAGAAGGGGATAAACCTTCGATTACAGATAATGTCACCGTTCATTATACCGGGAAATTGCCGGACGGAACGGTATTCGATAGTTCTGAACAACGGGGCGAACCACTTACCATTGGCATTGGACAAGTGATTAGGGGATGGACGGAAGCTTTGTTATTGATGCCTTTAGGCTCAAGGTATATGGCATGGATTCCTTCCGAACTGGCTTATGGAGAGAAAGGATTCCAGGCGATTAAACCAAACACGACTCTTATTTTTGAGATGGAACTACTCGGAATCGAAGCGGTTAATGCGCAGATTCCGGTTATTCAGGAATAACTTTTGCAAATAGTGGCGGGACACAAGTCCCGCCACTATTGCAATATCCCAATGCCTTGTCTGACCACCTCATAATCATCTGAAAGGCAATTCACCACAGTCGACCCTTCCAGATTGCCATACCCGCCGTGAATCACCAAATCAACCAAAGATTCGTATTTTTCGTGAATCAATTCCGGATCCGTCAGGTATTCCGGTTGTTCTCCGTCTTCGCTGATCGACATCGTCAATATGGGATTTCCCAAAGCATGTACAATTTCACGGACAATCGAATGATCCGGAATACGGATGCCCACCTCTTTCCGGTTTTTGTAAATTTTCGGCAGCTCATTACAAGCCGGCAGGATAAACGTAAACGGCCCCGGCAGATTTTTCTTTAATAATTTGAATGTCGCATTGTTGACTTTTGCATATTCACTGATCCCCGCAAGGTTGTAACAAATGATGGAAAGATTACTCTTCTGGGGATTAACCCCCTTGATCCGGCATATCCTTTCGACTGCGCGCACGTTCAATGCATCGCATCCAATTGCATAGAGCGTATCGGTCGGATAAATCACCAATCCGCCATCACGCAGTATTTTTACAACCCTCTCAATCCCTTTTGGATTCGGATTATCCGGGTAAATCTTCAGCAGCATTTATATAATTTGTAAATATCCATTCTCAATTCTCAATTCTCAATTGAATCCTACAGTATTCCTTTTTTGTTTCGGGATTGTGAAGTGAACAAATCCAGATCTGCTCGCTGAGCTTTCCGTAAAGGATTTCAATGGGGCTATGTAAGCGCGCTTCAGAAAGGAAATTGATTTCTGCAGAGGAAACAGTCAGCCGGTCGGATTGTAACGGCAAATTGTTGACAGCCCAGTTGAGGTAACATACATTATTGACATGATTATTAACATCTACATCAGTGTATCCTGCAACGATACAAGTACATGGCGTCATTGTTGGCGCAAGGGCGATCTTGTCTAATTTATATTCAAGTGCATTTTGCGGGTAACAGGGCATTGCGTGTCCCAAAGCCTGTTCGACACGTTGCAACCGGTGTGTGATGCTGTCGATGATCAACCACGCTGTCACACCGGCGCCGAGCAATTCCTGACCATCAGCCGATTTGATACGGAAATCGCGCATCGCAAACAAACTGTCCATGCCTTTTGGCCATGTCTCCAACTGAATGGTATCGCCCCAAAGCGGAAAACGGTACATCTCTACATACAAGCGCGATAAAACCCAAAAACGGTCTTTTGCAGCCAAATCCTTATACCCGAATCCCATCGCTTCGGCATTGCGCCAAGCGCTCTCCTGGAAATAATTGATAGCCGATATAAACGACAGTCGACGTTGACAGTCCATCTCATAAGAATGGATAAGGTACTCGTCAATCCATGATTCTTTCAGTATTGCCATATTCCGGTTCATTTAATGTTTCATGCAAAAGTACACTTTTTTGGGAATATACAATATGTGCAAAACAATTTATTTATATTTGCACAAAGGTAGAAACGAATGTTAAAGATGAATCTCGAACGAATATCCAATCGCAAAAGAATGGTTCTTGTGGTAATCATTCTTTTACTCGTTCTTTACCTCTTTTGCCTTCCCCGCCAATTGTTTCACACGCCCTATGCTACTGTGGTGACCGACAGGAACGGCGAATTGCTTGGTGCAAGGATTGCAGCGGACGGACAGTGGCGTTTCCCGACAAACTACACGGTACCCGAAAAATGGAAGATATGCCTTATCGAGTTCGAAGACAGGTATTACAAGTATCATTTTGGAATCAACCTTCCGGCTCTCGGACGCGCATTCGTTACCAATGTAAAATCCAAACGGATCGTAAGTGGAGGCAGTACCCTCACGATGCAGGTCGTCCGGCTTTCGCGTGGTAAAAAGCGGACAGTCGCAGAAAAGATCATTGAAATCATCTTGGCTACCCGCCTCGAATGGCGTTATTCCAAAACCAAAATCATATCACTCTATGCCTCGCACGCGCCTTTTGGCGGGAATGTGGTGGGCATTGATGCCGCCTCATGGCGGTATTTCGGACATTCGTCGAACCAACTCTCATGGGCCGAAGCAGCTACATTGGCAGTGCTTCCCAATGCGCCTTCCATGATTCACCTGTCTAAAAACAGGGAGGCATTGACCGGGAAACGCGACAGGTTGTTACATACATTGTATATACGTAAGAAAATAGATAAGATGGATTACGAGTTGGCATTGAGCGAGAAACTACCATCGGAACCACAACCTTTGCCTCAAATAGCGCCTCACCTTGTGGATGTATACTTTCAGAACCGGCGGGGAGAACATGTGGTGACCTCCATTGACAGAGGTTTGCAAACCCATATCGAAGACTTGTTGCAACGTTGGAATGGTGAGTTCCGGCAGAGCGATATA
Source organism: Tannerella sp. (assembly GCA_031260575.1). Classification (GTDB taxonomy): domain Bacteria; phylum Bacteroidota; class Bacteroidia; order Bacteroidales; family Tannerellaceae; genus Tannerella. The sequence goes on along the minus strand of JAIRJR010000148.1, from coordinate 3,664 downwards.
CGCAATATGGCTGCATTGGTGATTGATGTTCAAACCAATCAGGTACTGGCTTATTGCGGTAATGTGAATTACAAGGAGAGAGGCTCCGGCAATCAGGTGGATATCATTCGCGCTCCCCGAAGTACAGGCAGTATCCTGAAGCCGTTGTTGTATTATGCAGCGCTTCAGGACGGAGAGATATTGCCTAAAACGCTACTGCCGGATATTCCTGTGAATATCAATGGATTTTCGCCACAGAATTTCAATCTGAAATATGATGGGGCGGTGCCGGCATCGGAAGCGATCGCCCGTTCGTTGAATGTGCCTTCTGTCGTATTGTTGCGACGCTATGGTGTTCCCAAATTTTTCGATTTCCTGAAAAAGGCGGGGATTACGACGTTATTCAAACCTTCATCACATTATGGATTGTCGTTGATTTTGGGAGGCGCTGAAGGTACGTTATGGGATGTGACATCGGTTTATACGGATATGGCGCGGAGTTTACGCGGTCTCCCTACTACAGCGAAATGGGGAGAAGCCTCCGTCCGGCTGACATTCGATGCGATCAGGGAAGTAAACCGGCCTGAAGAAATCGACATGCGCGTCATTCCTTCGATTCAGACCGTTGCCTGGAAAACAGGGACAAGCTACGGCTTTCGCGATGCTTGGGCTGTAGGTGTAACGCCGAGGTATGCGGTTGGGGTTTGGGTGGGTAATGCTTCGGGTGAAGGAAAGCCGGGTTTGGTCGGCGCACGGACTGCCGGGCCTGTGATGTTCGATATCTTCAATATGTTGCCTTCGTCAGGCTGGTTTGAGACGCCTGCCAGCCAATTCACGGAAGTCGAGGTCTGCCGTTTGTCGGGACATCTGAAAGGACGCTTTTGTGAGGATACGGAGACTGTCTTAATTGATCCGAACGGACTAAAGACCGTAGCTTGTCCATACCATGTTCAGGTGAATTTGAGCGCCGATGAGCGTTTTCGGGTACAAGAACATTGTGTGGGTAATGAACCGGTCATGCAAAAAAGTTGGTTTGTATTGCCTCCTGCATGGGAATGGTATTACAAACAAATTCACTTGACATACAAACCGTTGCCTCCTTTCAAGCCCGGTTGTGGCGACGATACGCTTTTACCGATGCAATTTATCTATCCCCAGGGAGCGTTTACCCGCGTGACGCTCCCGCGGCAAATGGACGGAAGTCCGGGATCCATCACCCTCGAACTGGCGCATAGCAACAGCCATACAACCGTTTTTTGGCATTTGGACGAAGATTTTATCACGGCAACCCAAGATTTCCACAAAATCACGATCAGCCCTTCGACGGGCAGTCATTCAATAACCGTAGTGGATAGCGAAGGGCATACACTATCCATTGGGATTGAAATTGAATAATTGATTCATTGAAAAAAAATCGAATGACGATGGATTGAAAATCTCAAAAAATAAACTACTTTTGCGTTTTGCAGAGATGGTTGATGATTCAGAGAAATGGAATATTGAATTGAAGCGATTACTATTTTTAAAGTTATGTACGATTGTGGTATTTTTTGCACAAAACAGCAAAATATATGCCCGGGAAGATGATGATAAGATCAATTTGTCGTTGGATGTGGCGAGTGGTTTTGTTTGGAGAGGGCTTGTAATTAATACATTACCGGTTTTACAGCCTTCCTTCTCTTTTTCACCGGGTAAATTTTCAATGGGAGCATGGGCTTCTACCCCCTTGGTTTCAGGAAGCGATCAACCTCAGGAATTGGATCTTTTCGCCAATTACCGGCTCCTGCCTTTCTTATCGATAAATATCACGGATTATTATATTTATAACGCCAATTCTTCCAACTCATATTTTAATTATCATAAAAACGAAACCTGTCATGCGTTGGATTTACAGTTGATTTATTCCGGCTGTGATCGATTTCCCATCAAAGCAATGATTTCCACAATTATTGCAGGCAATGATCCGAACAGCAGGGGAAATAATAATTATTCCACATATATCGAATTGGGCTATGAAAATTCATTGAAAGGGGTCGACTGGGAAGTATTCGCAGGAATGGTTCCGATGTCGTCCTCATTCTATGCTATCGACGGCGCCCATGTGATCAACCTTGGCTTGGGATTAGCCAAAAAAATTCCGGTCACCGAATCGTATTCGTTGCCGCTGTCGATGACATTCACGATCAACCCCGCTGCGAAATCCGTTTTCCTATCTGCAATAATGACCTTGTTTTGAATATATTAACCTTTTAATTTTGAATGTATATGAACATGTTTAACCGGAGGGAATTTATTAGAGCCTCTTTATTTGGTGGTATTGCAGCTGCGACAATACCTTCGATCATTTTGCAGTCATGTACCGGGCAAGCCAAAGTCGAATCGGTTACCGGAAATATCAATTCACGCGTTTCGCTTGTCACAGGTTCCGACCGTGCCGATATGGCTTTCCGTACTTTACAACCTTTTTCGAAAGAAATTGCACGTGCAGTAGGGAAAAAGCGTATCATCCTCAAACCCAATTTTGTCTCCTCCTCAATCCAGTTGAGCGCCACGCATTGTGAGACGATCGAAGGGATTTTGGAGTTTTATAAGTCCATCAACAAATTAGAGAATTGTATCATTGCCGAGTCTCCGGCCGATGGGCCTACCATCGTTGCATACGACAACTATAAATTTATTCCCGTAGCCGAAAAATACAAGGTGCCATTGGTTGACTTGGACGAAACGCCGATTCAATTGAATTACCTGCTTGATGAAAGGGATTTGCGTCCGAAACCCATACGTGTGTCCTCATTTCTGATGGATCGGAATAACTTTGTCATGTCGGTTGCCCGAATGAAAACGCATGACCGCATCATTGCTACGCTGTCGCTCAAAAATATTGTGGTTGGAGCGCCTATCAAAGACATCGGTTTTGTTTCGGGAAGAAATCGCCCCGAAGGCACCAGGAATGATAAACCGATTGTCCATGGCAACGGAATCAGGGGAATCAACTATAACCTTTTTACGAGCGCCTACCACCTTCGTCCCGATTTGGCATTCATCGATGGTTACGATGGCATGCAGGGGAACGGGCCTACCAGGGGAACGGCGGTCGACAGCAGGGTATGCCTTGCAGGCCTTGATTGGTTGGCAGTCGACCGCATTGGCGTCGAACTGATGGGAATCAATGCTGCACATGTCGGGTATTTGAATTTCTGTGGTGATGCGGGGTTAGGCCAATATGACATCAACAAAATAGATGTCATTGGCGAAAAAGTGGCCAATCATATCAAGCCCTACGAAATGCCATCCACCATCGAACGGCAGTTGGAATGGATGAACCCGGTAGGAGAAACAGCTACACCTTCGGCTACACCCCAACAACCGCGGACGAGTAGATAGTGAAAACTATACCTCCGGTAATACCTCAATCCAATAACCGTCGGGGTCTGCGATAAAATAAAGACCCATACTTGTGTTTTCGTAGCATACCCAACCCATGTCTTTGTGGTAGTTGCGTATGGTTTCGTAATCGCCTGCGACGCGCATACAAAGGTGGAATTCGCATTCGCCTAAGTCATACGGTTGGTCATGGTCGTGCAACCATGTCAGTTCCAATGTAAAGCCCGTTTCTCCATCAGTCAGGTAAACAAGGATAAAAGAACCGTCAGGTGCAACTACACGCTTACATTCTTTCAATCCC
>JAIRJR010000121.1 GCA_031260575.1 Tannerella sp. | reverse complement strand
CTTTCAACCGTTCAATGACTGAATATTTTTTTAATATGTCGTTTTCTCTCATCACTTTTGTAATCTGCTGATATATAATTGTTGCAATAAATTTAACAAAAAAGCCTCCCTTCCGCAGCAGTTTTAGAGTGAGCACGTAATCTGTTCGTATCCGGTTCATTTTTTGTGGTATCAAATATTTTTTCTACTACATCCTTATTTCTGTAAAACGATAAGACTTCTTCTTTCGATACAGTTATCTTATTGGTGATGAGAATATAAAATCCTGACTTTAAAAGATATTCATTTGTTTTCGTCTCATTTCTTATGACTGTTTTTTCGATGCCGTCATATTGAAAATATTTTTTAAAACTGCCCGGTATTTCCTGATCCCCAAAATGGACAAAATCAGAAAAGAAAAAGCGCTAATAATTTATTTATTAAACTATTAGCGCTTCAAAAAGTAGTCTCGCCGGGAATCGAACCCGAATCTAAAGTTTAGGAAACTTCCATTCTATCCATTGAACTACAAGACCGTACAATAGCAGGTAAGATAAATGGGTAATGGGTACACCATTACCATTGAACAAAACACTCTACAAACGTTTGCAAAGGTAGTGTTTTTTGGGGAAATGGGCAAATTATTCCGGACGAATGTATCACATGGTATTTTTTTGATGACCGGAAAAGCTGTTTTTTTAATCAAAAAGGCTTTGCATGACTGCGTGTGATTTGATTTCCGGGAAATCAATGGCATGAAGCCGGTAGTAGGATAATATATGTTGTACAATCATGGTGCGATCTTTGCGTGAAAAGGCATAAAGCGCCATATTTTCGTAGTTCATTCGCAATAGGCGGGAGAAAATGATGCTTTCTTCTTTGTTTAAATAATGCGGGTGATCGGGTATATGGGTTAAAAAGACGCCGTTCAGTAAATCGAAAAAGGAACCGGGGGTATTATGTGATTCGGCATTGGGATAGATTCCCAAGTGACGTGTCAGATGGATCATGAATACCAAATGAAAATTGGCAATACCTTGGTCGAGGATTTCTAAGTGGCGGATTGAGTGATAGATATATTCAAATAATTTGGGGTCGGCTTCTTTTGTTTGTATGATGCGGTAAAGTATCTCGGCAAGAAAAAGGGTTATCGTGTTTTTAATGGGATGGGCATGGATACAAGTCAGCGGAAAATCGATCCGTACTTCCTTCATGCGTTGTATCTCTCTGGTTTTATGATGTTCTACCTCCATTTCGAGGATTGAAAGCGGCATGAAGTGGGCATTCGAGATTCTGGTTTTTCGTTTGTGTCGACGTGCAACAAGATACGACGAACGACCATACAATTCGGTATAAATATGGACAATCGAATAGGTGTCGTTGTATGGATTCGTATGCAGGACTATTCCTCGTGTGGTCGAAAACATGTGTATCGTTGATCGTTTTCGGTTTTTTGTGGTTCATTAGGCTTGGCAAATCACGCAATTCGCACATCGTGCCAGTTCGCCACGGAAACGTTTTTCGACCAAACCATTCAGGCGATTTTTTAAAATATCCAACCGTACATAATCAATTACTTCCTGCGTAAAAGCAATGCTCAACATCATGCGCGCTTCATCGCCGGATAAACCGCGTGAGCGCATATAGAAAAGAGCGTTTTCGTCCAACTGTCCCATACTCATTCCGTGGGAACATTTGACATCGTCGGCATAGATTTCGAGTTGGGGCCGGCTGTATGCCCGCGCTTCATGTGTCGTACATAAATTCCGGTTGGTCTGATATGCGACTGTTTTCTCGGCGCCTTCCTTTACCAAAATCCGCCCGTTGAATACAACTTTCGATTGATCCCCCAAGACATTCTTAAACAATTCATTGCTTGTGCAATATGGAACAGAATGCGTAATGTGGCTAAAGGTATCGACTTGTTGGTTTTGATCCAGAATAGCCAGCCCGCAAAGCGTAGCTGATGCCTGTTCGCCGTTTAGCCGGATATGGTAATCGTTGCGCGACAGTCCGTTGTTTAAAGTAATCCCGTTGACCAATACATTCGAATATGCGGCTTGTTCGACAAAAACAGACGAAAAACGAATCGTTGAAATACTGCTTTCTTCCAGATCATAATAATCGAAACGGGCATTTTCGCCGGCAAATATTTCGACCACCTGTGTTCCCAAAAATTTAACTTCATCCATACTGTGGTCGCAAACCAATAGTTTAGCGCTCGCTTCCGGTTCAAGAATGATTAACATCCTGCGATTAGCCATCAGGTCGACATCGCTCCGAAAAATTTGAACCAACTGTACGGGGGTTTCAACTTTCACGCCCTGTGGCACATACAACACAAACCCATCCTGTACAAGCATGGTATTTAATGCCGCCACAGAATCGCTGTCCGGCAGAACCGCTTTTCCGTAATAATGGGATGCAATCTCAGGATACTTTTCCATAAAATATTTCAAACTGCCTGCGAAAACACCTTCCGGAAGGCTTACCCGTGATAAATTATTGGTAAAAAAAGAGTCATTGACTACAAAATGCAATGAGGTATTCAAATTGGGAACATCGCATTGAAACACGTGATTCGGATTGACGGGAATTTGTAAACGGTTTAAATTCAACCCGTAATCTGAACCGAAGATTTGTTTTACTTCTGTATGATGATAATTATCATGGTCTGAACCCGGAAATCCGTTGCGCTTAAAACATTCGAACGCTCCCGCTCTTTGTTGATTCATCACAGCCGGCGCATGATTTCGTAAAATATCTGCATGCCGGATAAATAAGTCGATATATTGTTTTTCTGCATCCATCGGGGTGTGGTCAACTATTCAAAGCGACCTTTTTGACTTGTATAACAACGCGATCTTTCTTATTGACGTTACCATTCTACTATTTGACAATTTTTCCTGCAAAGATACGCTTTTTTTAGTTTGTTTCAATAATTTTCGTTTTTTGGCAGTGATTCGGCTGACAAAGTTATACCGGTTTGGTAAAATAAATATTTCATTCTATCTTTGACCGAGTAAGACTGAAAACAGTCAATAAACATATGATTGATACAACTGAAATATATGTCCGTATGGACAATCCCAACATTCAATTGACGAGGACGATAGCTGTTGACAACAGAGCCGTCAGTCACACTGTAAACTATCAAATGATTACAATTTTTCGACTAATGCGTTCAAATTGCTCTGTGATAATTCCAAAGCTTTGTCTAAATCAACTTTAGCTTTTTGTAAATCTCCCAGTCCTTTGTAGCCTAATCCTCGCAAGGTATAAAGGCGTGACAATCTGGTGTCTTGGGCTTCACGCCTTCCGAATATAGCGCCTACTTCTTCCGTCGCTTGTCCCATCTGCCGGTTGGCTTCCGATATCATGGAGTCGAATATTTTTTTTGCCTGGTCGGCATTGCCAAGTTTAGCAAGGCTAAGCGCTTGATAATAACTTGTTACATTGACGCTGCCGGATGCAGGCGTTTGGGTTTCGGTAGCAGTCCTTTGTGTTTGCGGATTCTGAGCCGATTTTCTGAAAAATTCGTTCGCTTTTGAGCGGTTTTTTAGCGCTTCATAAGCCAAACCAATATAATAATTTACCTCAACTTCTCGTCCTCCCATCCTGTCGTCGCCTGCTTCTTGTCTGGCTACCTGAGCTTTGAGGAAAGTATCAAGCGCTTTTTGGTACGCTTGTTTGTCATAATATTGTTTTCCCAGCATGAGGTTGGCATTGATCGTGATATTCCTGGATCTGGACGATCCTTCCGTATACGCAAAACTTGCCCCTGCCAAAGCCTCAACAGCCTGATCGGCACGTCCTGCAAGAATCAGATTTTCGATGTAATACATATAGGCATCATCCCTGCCTTTCACTACATCCCGGCTTCCTTCGAACATTTTTATCCGGGTTGCTATCGGGGTATTGCTTCTTTCGTAGAGTTCACTGATTTCGGTAAAGTACAATGGCTCGCTTTTATTCAGCGACAGCGCTTTTTCGTAATTGGCAATAGACTTGGGTATATCGCTCAGATGATTATAGTAGCCCCATCCAAGATTCCTGAAAGCTATGGCAAGATTGGGATTGAGTTTCACTGCATTCTCCCAATGTTTCATGGCAACATCAGGCTGTTTTTCAAACAAGATGTTTCCCAGATAATAATAAGCCTTGCCATCCGACGGATTATATTTCAAAGCAGTATTCAATACGTTAACCGATTCCAACCTGTAAGGGAAAACGTAATCGACCGACTGTCCGGCAGCAGACTGGAAATATCGTGTTGCCTGGTCTTTATTGCCATAGATATCATAAATATACCCCAGGTAGTAATCGAAAAACGGATTTTTCCCCTTAAAACGTTTCAGCACATCTTCGGCTTCTGCGAACAATCCGTTGTTGACATATCCGACAGCAACTTCAAGATAATTATCGTCAAAATCTCTCATTTCCTTATTCATTTTGGCAAGCAGGGTGTTAGCCTTTTGCGTGTCGCCCGATTCTTTGGCAATCAGATAATATTCGTTTTGCAGCTTGAAATCAAGCGGATCTGCGCCCGAAATGGTTCTCAAGGTAGCTAATGCACCATTGTAATCTTTCATTCTTCGCTGTATGGACGCCTTTAATGCAATTGCACTGTTATTTCTGGCATTTGTCCAAAGTGATTCGTTGATCTGGCCAAGGGCGCTCGTCAAATCATTTTTTGCACACGAAAGTTCTGCCAACTGGAAAAATGCCGCCGAATGATATGCATAGTCCCATGTCGCTTTGTAGAGCGTATCCATCGCCTCTTGATAAAGCCCTAAACCTCTTAATGCCAATCCCTGTAAATATAATGCCTCCTGGCTCGAGGGGATGGTGTAATCATTGGTCAATCTTTCAATAGCCTTGCCTAAGTATTTCCTTGCCAAGTCATATTCACCTTTTTTCAGATGGATATTCCCAATAGCGGTATTGGTTCGAATATCACCGGGGTCTTTTGCCAAAACAGCATTGTAATAGTCCATGGGATTGTTCCTCGGCGCATAAAACTGTTCTATCCTTTTTCCTGTCAAATACAACTCTTCGATGGTTTCAAGCTTATCTACGGCAGGATAACCATCCCAAGGCTGCGGGAGGTCTTCATTGGCAATCATGGTCCGTTCGACCGGCTGGTAATCCACAATGATTTCACCAGTGGCTGTATTGGTTAACTGTGTGTATAAATCCGTATAATTATAAGCGCCGGCAAGTCTGACGGTTTCGGCAAATGGTTTATCCGGAGAAATTGAAATATTCTTTTCAAATACGACCTGGTCTTTATTTTTAAGAATTACTTTGGCATTGTCGACTTTCGAGGTGGTATAATAGCCAACGAAGACATTATATCTGTTTCTTTCATTTCTTGATTCGAGATTAACCGCTCCATCTAAATTGGCATTTTTAAAACCTTCAATCCCTTTCACGGGATACCAGTATTGTTCCCACTGTTTTACTTCATAAGGTCTGATCCAACTATAGTCGGGTTGGTTTGTGCTCCAGGTACCTACCATTAATTCGGCATAAGGGCCTGAGTTTTCAGTAAGCACCCCTTCGGTAGCCTGACCGCTGGGGCCGGATCCCCACTCCCATAATTTGGCTCCTTTCGTGATGTGATGATTGGCAAAATGTACGGTTCCGGAATTTTTACCGTGGTCATAACCTCCCATGAAATTTTCTTGTAAATCATGTACGAAAAATGAGTTGGAAGTAAGGATGTCTTTCCACCAGCTTATATCCATGCCATTAAAATTTTCACGCCTGTATACATTATAAGAGTTAGGCCATTGCGTAACATCTGTTACCGAATGGAATTTGACTACTTGGGCGCTTGGAGGGAAAATGGTCTGATAGTCTTTATTCACATGAACCGCCACATTCGCCCAAACTAAGAAGGTGTGTGTGAAAGGGGTGGAGTTCATGATCCTTGATTCCGCTTTGAAATAGGATTTCCCCGGGAATATGGTTACCCCTACCGTCCACCTCATGCTATGACGCGGTTCGTGTTCCGCCACCCAGATGGTTATACTGCCGTCAGGATTATCTACTGTGGTATAATCGAAGGGTTGGAAGGTTGAAGCCCTGTGGTGGTGGAGATAGCACCATTCAATTCCTCCGGATACCCAGGCGCCTGCCATCCCGATATTACCCGGCCTTACTACCTCATTCTTGTAAATAAAGTGATAATTGTTGGACTTATCGGTTGCATAATATAATTTACCACCTATGTCAGGGGTAACACCCAATTCAATATACTCATTCTCAAGCACAACAGTCTTCCAATCCTGCATGACTCTTTCATTTGTATATTGATTATTCAATTTTAAAGGATAAACATGCCTCTCGGCGCCCTGATGATTCTCATTTCTGTAAAACACAGGATTTTTATCATTGGGAGCTACGATATAAGTAGGCATGGAAACTTGCTTTTCAGTCACAGTCACGCGCGACTGGGCGTATCCGTTTAGTACAAAACAGATAAAAATTACAATTGAACAATAAAATTTTTTCATATTTCTTTTTCCCCTTCTCTCTTAATTTTCAATTCTTAATTCTTAATTGATTACACCGTGCTGCCTCTGACCGATCTGTTGTTTGCTCCCACCATTCTTGAACTTGTAAGGCGTTTTCTTTCTTTGACAAAAACATCTTTTACACGCACATTGGTTATGGTTGCCTTTGTTTCCTTTTCATGGAAATGCCGGGCGCCGGCATTGCGGTACTTATTGTAAATGAAGTAGTAGTAAACAAACCCTGCGAGCAGGAATAACAAACCCCACTGTTCCTGTTCGCCACTGTCGTTGATGAAAAATGGAAAGGTCACCAACCAAAGTATGAAACCTATCACCTCAACAATCGCAGATACGGCAAGCAATTTCATTTTATGAATCGGCACGCTACCCATGGTTTCTTTTGTCCGGGCATTGACGGCTACATAGTGCAGCAAATTTTTATCTTTTTGAAAATAACTGTACAGCCATACAGGCAAATACGCCGCTTTCCATTGCTCGCCTTTCACGTTCAGGCCTTCTTTCGACCAGGCTACGCCGCGGTCGTACTGCGTCAAAGTATCATTGGCTTTATGCCTCGATATATCTTTCGCCTGCATTTGAACGATTCCTTGAACCTGCCCGATATTGGTATCCCTTTTTTCCGATGTATAACCTTTCAGATAATTGGCGTTCCATTTCACGCTGTTTTCAATATCAAATGGCATAATCGAATTGATGACATTGTTGGTTTTAGCTGCTGATTTATTGTCTAATTTATCGGCGCTCGACTCAACCGTTAAGCCTTCAACGACGATATCGAATTGTCGTTCCACATCAAACAGGTTGGCATCGTAATAGGTCTTTTTATCCTTGCCGGAGCCTGAGGTATAACACCTTGTCTGGACTTCACCCTGACCGGTAAGATTGGCATGCGCATTCAGGTCGACTACCATATAGGGTAGATAGACCCCCATCACATTATCTGCAGAAAATTCCTGTTTGAATTGCGGGTGTGCATAAAACTGTCTTTTGTTTACGAATTTTTCGATTTCGGTTTTTGCTTCATCTTTCTTTAACTTAAACGGCAAAACGATGTCGGGCACAGCGCCGTTGGGGATTTGCTGATTGACCGACAACGTATTGCGGCACCAGTGGCATCTTGCCTGCATGGCAGAAGCGGTGTCGATGACCACTTCCGCACCACAACTGCTGCATTTGAACGTCAAGATATCTTTTGTGTCTGCAACAATATCTTGTGCGCCGGAGCCGATGATGAAGCCTTCCAACTTGCTTATATCGGCCTCCAAACCTGCAACTTTTTCCGCCTCAAATTCATGACGGCAAAAATTACATCGTAACATACCGCTATTTACATTGAGTGAAATATCTGTCGCTCCACATCTGGGACATTTGTTTTGGCCGTCTTTCGACCCTGCATCTGTCTGAATGATTTTTGGCGCTGTGGGCGGGGGTGGCGTACTCGCTGCATCCACCGGAGCTGTTACAGGTGGCGGGGGCGGAACACGCGTTGCATCTGTCGGAGCCTTTACGGGCGGTGGTTCGGGCGGGAAATTCAATTGATTATTCTCTTTCATTTTTCAAAATATTTTAAAAGTATAGGGTTACAATCTAATTCATCATTCAGAATGGAACGACTTCGGAGTTACCCTGGTGGGATACAAAATCATCTTCCGCAGGTGAAAGTGGAGCAGGCATAGAATCTTCGTTTATACTGCTCTTTGAGGTATATTCACGGATTGGCAAATCATCGTCGATATTGATAAACTTCGCAAACTCGTTCTTGAAACGCAGGCGCAAATCGCCTGTCATCCCATTCCGGTGTTTGGCAACAATAATTTCGGCCAAACCGATCAATGAATTTCCGTTTTCATCTTCATAGATTTTATAGTATTCCGGACGATGGATAAAACAGACGATATCGGCGTCCTGCTCGATCGCTCCCGACTCCCTTAAATCGGCTAATTGAGGCCTTTTACCTTCCTTGCCCTGTCTGGTTTCAACGGCGCGATTCAACTGCGATAATGCGATAATGGGAATATTAAGTTCTTTCGCCAAGCCCTTCAAAGACCGTGAAATCATACTAACCTCCTGTTCCCTGCTACCGAAATTCATTCCGCTGGCATTCATCAATTGTAGATAGTCGATAAATAAACATTTAATATCATGTTCGCGCACGAGGCGGCGCGCTTTCGTTCGGAGTTCAAAGACTGAGAGGCTTGGTGTATCATCAACATAGATTTTGGTATGATACAAGTCTTTGATCTTACTGTCTAATTGTTCCCATTCGTACGGCGCCAATTGTCCGCTTTTGATTTTCTCACCCGGTATCTCCGTGACATTCACAATAAGGCGGTTGACTAACTGAATGTTACTCATTTCGAGCGAAAAAATTGCTACAGGTATATCAAAATTTACTGCCATGTTTTTTGCCATGGACAATGCAAAAGCCGTCTTTCCCATGGCCGGACGGGCGGCAATAACGATTAAGTCGGATCGTTGCCAACCGGAAGTGATCTTGTCTAATCCGGAAAAGCCTGTTCTCAGGCCGCTAAGCCCCTCTTTCTGTGTAGCAGCTTTCTGTACCAGATCAATAGACGCTTTGATAATCGGGTCGATTTGTATGGCTTCATTTTTGATGTTACGCTGTGATAATTTGAACAACTCCCCTTCCGCTTCCTGCATCAATTCATCGGCATCGGTGGTTTCATCGAAAGCTTTTCCTTGAATGGTACCTGTATACCGGATCAATTCACGTGCTAAATATTTCTTCGCGATAATTGCAGAGGCATGATACTCAAGATGCGCCGTACTGGCTACTTTTTCGGTAAGTTGGGCGATATAAAAAGGGCCTCCGGCTTGTTCCAATTCTCCCGTTTTTCGAAGTTGTTGCGTAACGGTGAGCATATCAATTGGCCGTTGATTGAGAGCGAGGTATGAAATGGCCTTAAATATAATCTGATGGGATTTTTCATAAAAACTTTCAGGTCGAAGTATTTCATTGATAATATAATAGGCATCTGTTTCGAGCATTAATGCACCTAAAACAGCCTCTTCCGCCGGTTTATCCTGCGGTGGAAGCCTCCCTGCATCAGAAACTTGTACAACAACGGGGGTTTTCCTCCCGGCGTTTGGTTTTTGTCCTTCCGACATATTTAAAAAAATTGAATAATTGAATAACTGCGTATAATTTCCGGGTCAAAAATAACCATTTCATCTCATTCTTTTCTGCAAAAAAGAAAAAACTTATCCATATGTTTTAAACAACTTACCTTTTTGTATCATTGAACAAATTAATCCGGAAATTCCAATTTTAATTGTTGGGGTGGTAGCAGGGTGAAACTTTTTCTGTGATAGGGCGTTGATCCGTAATTGCGGATCGCATTCCGGTGTGCCGGAGTGGGATAACCTTTATTTTTTGTCCAATGATACAGGGGATATTCTCCTGCCAATTGTTTCATATAGTCGTCGCGGTAGGTTTTTGCCAGGACGGATGCAGCGGCAATGCTGAGGTATTGACCGTCACCTTTTACAATTGTTGTATGTGGAATACCCGGAAAAGGCATAAACCGGTTTCCATCGATCAATAAATGTTCAGGTCTCACATGCAACTTTTCGATTGCACGGTGCATGGATAGAAAAGAAGCATTCAATATATTGATCCGGTCGATTTCATCGGGCGCGACCATTCCTATAGCCCATGAAAAGGCATGATGTTCGATCACACGGCGTAAATCGTAACGTTTTGATTCGCTTAATTGCTTACTGTCATTCAACCCTTCACATAAAAAACCGGGTGGAAGGATGACAGCCGCTGCGAAAACTGCGCCGGCTAAACAACCGCGACCGGCTTCATCGCAGCCACATTCGATACAATCAGCTTTAAAATGAGGCAATAAAGACATTGATGTTCTAAAACATGGTTTTTATCTGCTCGATTCCGGCTATCAAAGCATCGATTTCATCAAAAGTATTGTACACAGCGAAAGAAGCCCTTACAGTCCCTTCGATGTGTAACATGCTCATCAAAGGTTCGGCACAATGATGTCCGGTTCGCACAGCAATTCCCAACCGGTCGAGCAACATACCCATATCGTAATGATGAATCGGGTCGACTAAAAAAGAAATGACACCGCCTTTTGCAGGCGATTGTCCAAAAATCCGGACTCCTTCAATTGTTTTGATCCGTTCGGTTGCATATTTCAACAAGGCTTCTTCGTGTTGGTGAATATCTTCCCATCCCAGGGATTCCACGAAGCGTAAAGCTTCCGCTAAACCTGTACTACCGATGAAATCGGGTGTTCCGGCCTCAAACTTATATGGCAACTCGTTGAATGTGGTCTTTTCAAAGGTCACAGAAGCAATCATTTCGCCCCCTCCCTGCCAGGGAGGCATGCGTTCCAACCATTTTTCCTTGCCATATAAAATGCCGGTTCCGGTCGGCGCATAAATTTTATGTCCCGAAAAAACGTAAAAGTCGGCATCCAATGCCCGGACGTCAACCGGAAAATGGGCAACAGCCTGCGCACCGTCAATCAATACGGGAACATCGTGTGCATGGGCAATACGGATCATTTCACCAACCGGATTGATGGTTCCAAGCACATTGGAAACATGTGTGACGGCAACCAATCGCGTACGCGTCGAAAACAAACGCGTATAAGCCTCCAAATTCAACTCCCCATTTTCAAATAAGGGAACGACTTTCAGCGTGGCTCCCTGAAGCTGCCAGGGCACGATATTGGAATGATGTTCCATCGCCGAAACGATCACTTCGTCTCCCGGTTTCAGAAAGACTTTTGAAAAACTCGATGCGACCAAATTGATCGCTTCGGTTGTCCCATGGGTAAAGATCATTTCCGATGAATTTCGGGCATTCAGAAATTTTCGTGCTGTTTCGCGCGCAACTTCATGCGCTTCGGTTGCCAATTGACTAAGATAATGAACACCTCTGTGAATATTCGCATTGGAATGGGAATAGCCTGCTACAATTTTATCAATCACAGGTTTGGGCTTTTGAGTTGTTGCCGCATTATCAAAATAAACCAACTGCTTATTGTAAACCTTGGTTTGTAAAATGGGAAATCCGGCACGTATGGCTTGAATATTTAGCATTTTATTGATTATTTGTGACCACAAAAATACATAAAATATCAGTTTAAAAATGGACTCTGATATTTAAATAAACATAATTTTGACGGCAACAGGTTGGAAGTATCCGTTTTTTTTCATTTCTTTGTACCAAATTACCAAAAATAATTATCAAATTTTAAAAACAAATCACATGGGAAAACCGTATGTAATTGGGATTGATATTGGTGGAACAAATACCCTCTTTGGTATCGTCGATGCGAGAGGTAATATTTTGTATGACGGTTCGATTAAAACATGGGATTATCCCGATATTGAATCGTATGTTTTTGCATTGGCCGAAGGCCTTGCAGGTCTCATTCAACAAACAGGCGGTGAAGGTTTGGTCAGGGGAATCGGCGTAGGCGCTCCAATGGGTAATTTTTTATCAGGTTGCATCGAAAATGCGGTTAATCTTCCCTGGAAAGGTGTCATCCCATTAGCTCAATTAATCCGTGAGAGCACATACAATATTCCTGTCGCCGTGACCAACGATGCCAATGCTGCTGCAATCGGTGAAATGGCCTACGGGGCGGCTCGCGGAATGAAAGATTTTATTGTGATCACATTGGGAACCGGTGTTGGAAGCGGCATCGTGATCGGAGGAAATTTAGTCTATGGCCATAATGGTTTTGCAGGCGAATTGGGACATGTTATTATGAGGCGCGAAAATGGCCGGATGTGCGGATGCGGACGTCCCGGTTGCCTGGAAGCCTACACCTCAGCAACCGGAGTAGCTCGCTCAGCCAGGGAGTTATTATCGTCGCGCGCGGATGACAGTTTGTTGCGTGACATGGATATTGAAAATATCACCTCTAAAGATGTCTACGAAGCGGCGATGAAAGGCGATCGACTGTCGTTGGAAATATTCGAATCGACGGGTGAAATACTTGGGGAAGCATTTGCCGATTTCATCGTGTTTTCCACTCCCGAAGCGATCATTTTATGCGGTGGTTTAGCTAAGGCAGGCGACTTACTCCTGAATCCGATCCAACGTTCTTTGGATAAACATGGATTAAGCATGTTTGCCGGGAAAACAAAACTGCTATTATCCCAATTAGAAGAAAGTAATGCCGCCATCTTAGGCGCAAGTGCATTGGGGTGGGAAGCAAAAGGGTAAAATATTAATATGCGAAAAAAGAATATTTTTGAACAATTAACCAAGGTTCTGCATGATTCAAATGGCGAATTCCGGGTATTAGAACATCAAGTGCCGGTCGAAACGCAAATGGAATATTTTAAAAATTCGAATCTTTTACGAAGTATACTGCCGATTGATGATAAAACAGATTATGAACAGTTGGCTGCCGAACTTTACAATCCAACCGCGTCATTGGAATTTAAAAAACAAATTCTTTCCACCTTGGCGATTACTCAAGAAACCAAGTCGTACAGGCTGTTGGAGAAATACATGCAAGAGCCGGAAAAGGAATTGAAGGATTGGGCGCATATGGCTTTGATAGAGAGTCGTGTTACGTTGGAATCGGAATTTTCGGATGAAAAGCAGATTTATATTTCGACCGGAATGGGGGGGAAAGGCAATAAACTGCGTTATTATATTCTATTGTTATCGTCTTCGAGCAATCCGTTTTTGGATTACCAACGACAGGTGATTGAGAGGGAATTTGAATACGCTTTGCATAAATTCGACGGTGAAATCGAGGAATTGACAATTCAAGATCAATATGTAGAGATTGTTATCTTAGCGCCGATTCATGCTGACATCAAACGAATCCTAGAAAATGTCCTCTCTGAATGTAACCAATATGGTGATTTTATATCCAATACGATCACTGTCACCAATGTCAAAAAACTAACCAAAAAAGAAATTTCCGAAATCATCAAAAAACATGAAGGTCGTCGATCAGGTAATTAAATTTGGGGTGGTTGGCTTGAGTAATACGCTTTTAACCCTTATCATCATTTGGGTAATGACGAAATGGGCAGGATGCTCAGCGGTCTTATCCAATTTGGTTGGATATTCGATCGGACTGATTAGCAGTTATATATTTAATAAGCAATGGACATTTAAAAGCTCGGTTGGGTGGAAAAAGAGTGCGATCCGTTTTTTCCTTGTCTTTGCGATTTGTTATACCGTACAACTGCTTGTGATGGTTTCTTTAAACCGATATTGCCCGGAAAACCCACCACTCTACGATTTTTTTAGTCCGTTGTTACTTGTTTTAAAAATCGACCCCCTGTTCTATATTCATATGTTTGCCATGCTCTTTTATACGTTGCTGAATTTTATCATTAATAAATTCTATACTTTTAAAGCCTGATATCCATTATGAGTAAATTAGCTATTATTATTCCGTGCTACAACGAAGAAGAATCGCTTACCATATCCTACTCGCGTACAAAAGAGGTATTGAACAGCTTGGATTATGCCACAGAAATAATCTATATCAATGATGGAAGCAAGGATCGGACGCGGGAAATATTAGATGAGATTGCTGCAACCGACTCATCAGTCAAAATCATTCATTTCTCCAGGAATTTCGGACATCAGTCGGCTGTTTCTGCCGGCATCAAGTATTGTAACGCCGACAGGGCAATTATTATGGATGTCGATTTACAAGATCCGCCCGAACTCATTCCTGAAATTATGAACTTTTGCGATAAAGAACAAGCCAATGGTGTGTACTGTGTGCGAAAATCGCGAGAGAAAGAAAGTTGGTTTAAGCAATATTCGGCAAGATTGTTTTACCGGATGATGAACAGGATGAGCGAAGTGAAATTTCCTTTGGATACAGGTGATTTTCGCTTGATCGACCGAAAGATCATGAATGAATTCAATCTGATGCCCGAACATGGGAAATATATCCGGGGATTAATCAGTTGGATCGGATTCAAACAAGTACCGTTTTATTTTGAACGAAAAAACCGTATCGCGGGAGAAACAAAGTATCCGTTAAATAAAATGATCGGTTTTGCATCGACGGCGCTGCTATATTTTTCGAAAAAGCCATTACGCATTGCCATCGGATTGGGATTTCTTGCAGTTGTAATCGGCATATTTTTAGCAATCTGGGTTTTGCTTGGTAAGCTTTTGGGATTCAGTAATGCGGAGACAGGCTGGACTTCAATCATCACAATTGTCATCTTTTTCGGCGGCGTGCAACTGCTTACCATCGGCGTATTGGGGCAATATATCGGCGTATTGTTCGATGAAATCAAGAACCGGCCTGAGTATATTGTTGACGAAGTACGGAATTTGAAATGAACATCTCCTGCAAGTCCCTATTCACGACAAGATTCCAGCGCTTTAGAAACCGAACCATACAGCAACAGAAGCGAACGCGCCTGTTCTTTTCCGATTGTTAATTCGTCCATCAACATCCGGGTGCCGCGGTCAATCAGTTTTTGATTGGTTAGTTGCATGTTTACCATTTTATTTCCTTTCACGCGCCGCATCTTGATCATTAAAGAGGTGGATATCATATTGAGGATCATCTTTTGTCCTGTCCCGGCTTTCATCCGCGAACTGCCGGTAACGTATTCAGGTCCGACGACGATCTCAATCGGGATATCCACTTCGGCCGAAACCGGTGAATCCGGATTGCATGATATGGATGCAGTCAACACACCTTCAGCATGCGCTGCGCGCAAAGCGCCAACTACATAAGGTGTTGTTCCCGAAGCAGTGATGCCTATCACGGTATCATTCGTATTAATCTGATGCAAGCACAAATCTTTCCATCCCTGTTCGGTATCGTCTTCCGCATTTTCGACAGGCGACCGCAGCGCTTGATCTCCTCCGGCAATCATTCCGATAATACAATTCGGGGGCATACCGTAAGTCGGAGGTATCTCGGATGCATCAAGTACGCCCAATCGTCCACTTGTACCTGCACCTATATAAAACAGACGTCCGCCCT
This sequence comes from Tannerella sp., assembly GCA_031260575.1. GTDB lineage: Bacteria > Bacteroidota > Bacteroidia > Bacteroidales > Tannerellaceae > Tannerella. The sequence continues at coordinate 3,896 of JAIRJR010000121.1, read as the reverse complement.
TTCGCATACGGGGAATGATTTCTTCTACTAATTTTTCGATTTGCGGAATGGCTTCCTTTACGGTGATGGCTACACTTTGGTCTTCGGTATTAATTTCCGATAAGATGTCCCTGACCGTTTTTTTTTCTAAGTTGTCATAATGGGATATTGACTCCGTTATTTTGATGAAATTATGCATGGGCAGGTTGAATGGTTGTTAGTTGTTAGTCAATCAATGGTTCGGTTTTGGGCTTTGAGTTTTCATGTTTTAATGGAGACGAATGATAGTCCAACAGCCCCTTTAACGGCGATTGTGCCACAACACCCAACCGGATGCCTGTTGTCAAAACAGCCTCAGCCAATATATCTTTGTAGTAATACGCGATGGAACCGGTAAAATGTACCGGCCGGGTATGGGTATCGTATTTCATCACATTCCGTACGATAAACGATTTGAAACTATTTAGTACCAACGCATAAATCATAGGGTTCTTGACATTTTCAGCCAGAAAGGGAGATAAACCGGCTAAAAACCGGTTTGGGAACGGTTGGCGATAAACACGGTCGATAATCTGTGCCGGAGTCAGGTCATATTGTTTTAAAAATTTGTCTTTCAGTTCGTCCGTCATCATTCCTTTCAACAAATCTCCTACCAATAACTTTCCTAAAACGGCTCCTCCACCTTCGTCGCCCAGAATATACCCGAGAGGCGAAACATTTTGTACAATGTTTTGTCCGTCGTAGAAACATGAGTTTGACCCAGTCCCCAGAATACAGGCAATTCCGGGTTCCCGACCGCATAGACCTCTTGCTGCAGCCAATAAATCCGAGTATACTTCGATGACCGGCACAGGCATAAGCGATTGTATCGCACGTCTCACAATTTCCACTTTTTCGAACGCACAACCCGCACCATAGAAATAAACAGCGTTTATATTCATATTCAATTGTGGGATCAATTCCTCAGCCAACCGGTTACGAATTTCGTCTTCCGCCTGAAAATAAGGGTTGATGCCTGAAGTTTGTATCGTTAACAGCGAACTGCCGTTATCCGCCACACACCAGTTTGTCTTGGTTGAACCACTATCTGCTATCAGTATCATACTTGTGATAAAGAAATTACAAAGAATAGAATTCTGTTATTATCAAATACCTTTTAATGTAAATGCCACACAATCAATCCAATTATCTACAAAATCACTTCAAATACTTATCTAACCAACTGAAAAACTCCCTGTTCCAGACGATCGAATTTTGAGGTCTGAAAACTTGATGCGCTTCATTTTCGAATACGACCAAACGCGATGGGATGTCCCTCAGGCGGGCAGCCGTAAATGCCTCCAAACTTTGTGTATAGGGCACACGATAATCGTTTACTCCGGTTATGATTAAAATGGGTGTATCCCATTTTGTGACAAATTTATGCGGTGAATTGGCATACGAGCGTTTGGCTACGGGATTCTCATCCCAGTAGCTTCCACCGTAATCATTATTCACAAAGAAGAGTTCTTCGGTAGCACCATACATGCTTTCGAAGTTAAAAATGCCGCAATGCGCAATAAATGCCTTGAATCGTTTGTTGTGGGTTCCGGCAAGGAAAAAGGCCGAATACCCGCCATAGCTTGCTCCTACACAACCCAAACGGGTTTCGTCGCTCCAAGGTTCTTTCGATACATCGTCAATCGCGCTCAGATAGTCCCGGATGTTCTGTCCACTGTAATCGCCCGATATCTGATCCAACCATTCCTGTCCGAATGAGGGCAAACCGCGCCGGTTGGGAGCGACAACAATATATCCCTGAGCAGCCATCAACTGGAAATTCCAACGGTAACTCCACGACTGACTGACAACGCTTTGAGGTCCTCCCTGACAATAAAGCAGCGTCGGATATTTTTTATTCGGGTCGAAATCAGGCGGAAATATAACCCATGTCAGCATCTGTTTTCCATCTGTTGTCTTGACCCGGCGCTTCTCGACCCGACCGAATGGGATATGATCATAGATCTGCTGATTCACAGCTGAAATGGGCGTCATGTTCCCACTATGGATGTCGATATCGAATAATTCCGTAGCCCTTGTGATTTGGGTCACTTGGGCAACAACTTTTTTTCCATTCGTGGTAAATGAATTGATGTCATGGTCGCCCGCGGTGATCACCTTCACATTGCCGGATTTATCTACTTTGCATAATTGATGGGTTGCTTCGATCGGAGCGATAAAATAAAGCGCTTCGTTTCCGTCCCAAACGATATTGGAAGCATTATAATCAAATGTCGCTGTCCGGTCGTGCATGGTATGATTGGCATTGTTCCAGACAAATAGACGTTCCTTGTCGGATTCATTGCCTTCCCGGCGCATCGAACTGAATGCAATTTGCTGATCATCAGGACTCCAAACGGGATATTTTTCATATCCGGGCATTATCATTGCGCCATCCGCAGCTATATGCTTACAAATATTTGTTGTCCTGCTGCTTGTTACATCGTAAATATAAATATCGCTATCGGTCGAAACGGCATATTCGGTTCCGGTTTGTTTCTTACAGGTATAAGCCAATTGCGTTCCGGCATTGTTCCAAGCGATTTCGGATATATCGAAATAAGGAGCCAGCGGTGCATCCCATGGTTCGCCTTCCATAATATCTTTTCCGGAGGCTACTTTGCCGTCGATCAGATTGGCGATAAAAATATGTGTATGATTCCCTTCATCCCAATGATCCCAATGGCGCGCCATCAAATCGTCGTAAATCTTCGCTTTCGATTGATCCATATCGATATAAATCTCCGCCGAATTGCGTTTAATGACAGGTACGCTTTGGAGATAAAAGACTTTACTTTCATCCTTCGTCAAGCCGAATCCATCGATGCCTTTTTCGATAAAAGAATGTTGGGTCAGCCCGCTTCCATCCGGTCTGATACTCCAGATTTGGCTCTCCCCGCTGCGTGTGCTCAGAAAATACAACTTGCTTCCGTCGGCGCTCCATTGCAAGTTGCTTTCATTGCCTGCACTGTCGGTTAACCGGAGCTTTTGGCGGTCGTCCGGCGACTGTACGTAAATGTTTGTCGCACCACGGTTTGCTGCCATGTTGTAGGAGGTAACCGTATAAGCAATCTTGTCGCCTGCCGGAGATATGACACTGTTAGCGATCCGACCCATTTTCCACATCACCTCAGCGGTGAATTGTCCTTTAGCTATTTCAGCATCAGTAAGTACATTGTTGGTTTCCATGACTTTCGTCTCATTCGTCTGATTGTTTTTCCGTACACAACCTGACATACATACGGCTGAAATGATCAGCAAAGCGATTGATTTCCGTTTCATATATTCAGTTATTTATATTGTCAATTATCTCAAATAAATGTTCAACTGTCTCGGCGCGCAACATGGCGACACGCGTCGGTCGAAAATCCGGGATTCCCTTAAACAGAGGCGTTGCGGCAAGGTGGCGGCGTATATGCAAAATACCCCGGCGTTCATCCAAACGCTCTACACTCTGCCGAACCTGCTGTTTAAGTATATCTAAATACCAATTAAAAGACTCCGGAGGCAGTTTTTCTCCGGTTGAAAGCAACTGCTTTACCTCCTTGAAAATCCACGGCCGTCCAATACTTCCCCTCCCAATCATGATGCCGTCGACGCCATAACGGTCGAAATGCTCCTGACATTTTTCCGGTGATGTGATGTCGCCGTTCCCGATAATGGGTATATGGATGCGTGGATTGTTCTTTACTTGCCCTATCAATGTCCAGTCGGCCTCGCCTGTGTACATCTGCGCACGCGTCCGCCCGTGAATCGTTAGTGCAGCAATCCCGCAATCCTGCAATTGTTCGGCTAATTCCGTAATGATCAGATTATGCTTATCCCATCCCAATCGCGTCTTGACGGTAACCGGAATACGTACCGCCTTGACCACTTCG
>JAIRJR010000105.1 GCA_031260575.1 Tannerella sp. | reverse complement strand
TCGAACCGGTCGGTCAGATGAAGTTTGTCCGGATGAAAATGGGTCAACTTTGCCAAAAAGTCAAAGACCGATTTTTCGTCTTCGTTTCTGAATAATCCTTGCATTTCGAGTTGGCCGTTCGCATCGTTCACTTTCACCAATCCTTCATACTCGTTTTCTTTGAATTTTCCTGACAAATAGATGTTTTCATAGTTGTAGTTAAGGTATTCGAATTCGTTAATTTGTGCGTCTACAGCTCCTGAGAAGGATTTATCAGGTAGTTGAGCCAAGTCGAATTCAACATGGAAGCGTGTTTTCCCAAACGGATTTCCTGCGTCAAAAAGCGAATTGATTTGTAAATCCGACGTCGCGACAAACCCTTTCAGATAAAGAGATGTATCCCTGTTACGCTGCTGACCTATCAACATATCCATTTGAACCGAACCGATTGCCGTCGACAGATTGCCGAAAGCGACTAAATGGTCGGTAAACCCCGATATTTCGCCTGAAAAATTTAGTTCTTCGAGGTTCATTACAGGTTCCGGTAATGGAATGTTTTGAAGGTTGAAGTTATTCTTTAAACGCTGCAATCCTTTGGTGGTAACATTCATGTTTTTAACCTGCCCAAACAGGTACAATTCTTCCTCTTTGTTGACTGCATTTTTTAGATCCATGCTTCCGAAAAAACGCATGTCGCTGCCATACGTTAAAGTCAATTGGTTGAGCGAAAGAGAATTGATGAAGCCTGAAATATCAACCGAAATATCAACAACATCCGAAAAATCTTTTAATACAGGCGTTAAAAATGTAAAATCCTTTGGAGCAATGGTAGAAGGCGCCAGCCGGATTGCCAGTGATGTTTGGTCTGCTAACAACGGAAGCGAATCCGGTTGAGCAAACCGTATTGCTGCCGATGGGATAAAAATAGAAGAATGGGGGAGGGCAAACGACAGGTTGTCAATGTATAAGGAATCCTTGTTGCCGGTTATGCCGGCAGAGACCTTATTCACTTTCAATCCCGCTAATTCATTAAAACTCAATTTGCTGATAATCGCATGGATGCTGTCTTTATTGTAATGTTTAACCGAAAGTTTTCCGCTCAAGTTTTCAATCGTAATATGGTTCGGATTAAACGCTTGATTGGCATGCTCTTTATCAAGGACGTCATAGCTAATTTTCCCACGCCGGACATGAATGGACTCGATTTGCAACACGGGATAACTATCCCCTTGTGAATCGCCGGATAAGGCGTCTATAATAAACTGTAGATTTGTATCGCTTTGCGAAGTTTCTTTTTGGATGTGGCAGGTTACGCCGAACAAGCGCACCGTTGTCAGAATCCATTTATTTTTAAGTATCGGAAGCAACTTGAATCCGGCTGTAATATGATCGGCTTTGAGCAGGATATCGCCTTTTTGGTCTTCTATCAGTACATCTTTAAGGACTACCCGATTCAGCCAACTAACATCTATGTCTCCGATTGTGACGGAAGTTTTTAATAATTTCGACAATTCCGTTTCTGAAAAAACCACCATTTTACGCTGAACAAACGGGATGTTCAGCATAATAACCGGTGTCAAATACCCTATACAAAAGAGTACAAATGCCGTAATAACTATGTACTTAAGCCCTCTGATAGCGTATTATACATTTGGCAAAACCCATGGACTGCGGTACTCCTTGGTCAGGAACTTGTTAGCTGATTCATCGTTGGTGATGCGCGAACCATCCCAGAACAGTTTTTTGCCGGTGAGGTAAGCGATGTTTCCCAATGCGGAGAATTTGCAGATATGCGATCCAATCTCGATGCTTGCGCGTGTATTGCGGTCACGGCGTTTGATACAGTCAAGGTGGTTACGCACGTGCAAATCAAGGCCGCCCGGTTCGTTTTTTTCAACTGCATAGCGGAATTTTTCTAATTTTGTTGTGGGGTTTCTTTCTTCGGGAATCACCTCCCAACTGCCGCGGTCGACAATTAATATACCGTTTTGGCCGATGAATGCCACGCCGTGTTCACGTCCGTATCCGCCGTCGCTGATACCGATACCATGTTCCCAAAGGATAGTAAAATCGTCAAATTCGTACAAGGTATGAAGGGTGTCGGGTGTTTCGCAGGCATCGTCGGGATAACCTTGCTTTCCGCCCATTGCCATGATCGATTTGGGGGTAGCTTTGTTCATGCCGTAGAGGGCGAAGTCGAGCAGGTGTACACCCCAATCGGTCATCAAACCGCCGGCATAGTCCCAGAACCAGCGGAAGTTGAAGTGAAACCGGTTTTCATTGAATGGACGTAGCGGAGCAGGTCCTAACCACATGTCATAATCAACGCCTTCGGGCGCTTTCGAGTCAGGTTTCACAGGAACCGAGCTTACCCATCCCAGGTAAGCGAATACCCTGACGATACGGATTTTACCTAATTTACCTGAGTGCACATAGTCCATAGCCGCTTTCCAATGCGGGGCGCTGCGTTGCCACTGACCAACCTGAATGATTGAATTATAACGTTGGGCGGCGCGTAACATGACTTCGCACTCGGCGACAGTGGTGCCGATGGGTTTCTCAACG
>JAIRJR010000409.1 GCA_031260575.1 Tannerella sp. | reverse complement strand
CACCATACGTTTCCGTCAAAGGCTTCTGAATAACAGCGCCATCCGGAAAGACATCCGTTACTTCATGATTATTCATCGAAACCCTCGCCAAAGGACAAAACGCAAGATACGACAAACTGTCTTTATCACCGTGATAATCCGAGCTTTCGAGCAAAACGGATTCAGGATAAAGGTCTCTTAATTTCAAATACAAACTCACCGGAGTATGTAAATCGCCCAGTAATTGACGGGCTACGGTATTAAATAAATACATATTGATTTTGTTTTTAAAATTTGCTTTTTTTTGAAAATTAGTCACTGATCACTAAATCATTAATATACGTTTCCATATCTTTATCACCCCTTCCCGACACAGTCAATACGACCACATCCGATGGCTTAAACTGCATTTTTTTCAAGGCGCCGATGGCGTGTGCACTTTCCAGCGCCGGAATAATCCCTTCCAAACGGGTCAGCTCAAAAGCCGATTCCAATGCTTCGTCATCGTTGATTGCCAAAACATCAACACGCTTGGTATCAACAAGAAAAGCATATAGAGGTCCGATACCCGGATAATCCAATCCGGCGGAAATAGAAAAAGGCTCCTCAATTTGTCCGTCTTCATTTTGCATGACCAATGTACGAGCGCCGTGAATAATGCCGGGTTTCCCCAAGTGAATCGTAGCCGCACTCATTCCGGTTTCAACCCCTTTTCCGCCTGCTTCGGCAAGAACGATACGAACGCGCCTGTCATCCAAAAAATGGTAGATGGTTCCCGCGGCATTGCTTCCTCCGCCGATACAAGCAAAGAGGTAATCAGGATAGTCCCTCCCCTCCTTTTCCGTGAGTTGATGTTTGATTTCCTCGCTGATCACCGACTGCAACCGGGCTACCAAATCGGGATAAGGGTGCGGTCCAACAGTCGAACCGATGATGTAGAACGTGTCCTGCGGGTGGCAACACCAGTCGCCAATCGCTTCGTTTACAGCATCTTTTAGTGTCATATTGCCCGAAGTAACAGGAATAACCGTGGCGCCAAGCATTTTCATTTTTTGGACGTTGGGGTATTGGCGTTCAACATCCGTTTTTCCCATATACACCACACAGGTCATGTCCATCAACGCACAAACCGTTGCCGTAGCCACACCATGCTGTCCGGCTCCGGTTTCGGCGATGATCCGTTTCTTCCCCATCTGTTTGGCCAACAATATCTGGCCCAGCACATTATTTATCTTATGCGACCCGGTATGATTCAAATCCTCCCGTTTCAGGTAAATCCTGCAACCGTATTTATCACTCAACCGTCGTGCGTAATACAATGGTGAAGGACGTCCGGCATAATCTTGTAATAATGCACGAAATTCCTGTTTGAAGGCATCACTTTCCAACACAACTGCATACATCTCTTGAAGTTCGGTCACACAACGATGTAAAATCTCCGGCACATACGCCCCGCCAAACTTCCCGTAAAATCCATTTTGATCAATCTGATACATAATTTTGTCGTTTATTAAGTATTTATTTTTTCTTCCATCATTCCATCCTTATTGAAACGGAAAAGCAATTTTTAAAAACGAAAAAAACCCATCGTGAGTACGACAGGCTTCATTTTCATTATTATTCTCTTCCCCGAAAAATAAGTTCAGCAATATCTACTCACAATCTGTAAACTGTAAGCGCCACCACCAATATGTTTTAATTAAGTTCTTTCGCATCTTTTTCGATACTTGCCGCGACAAAGATATGAATTATTTTTAATCGACAAGCAAAAAAACAAAAAACCTGATTTTTTTTTGAAGCTCTTTTTTTGAAATATAGAAAATATTATATCCTAATCCAATAAATACCTTTGTGTTAATCCATTGTACGCATCTATGCGGCGGTCGCGCAGGAAAGGCCACCAGCGGCGTACTTGTTCGCTACGTTTCATATCCATATCGATGACAACGATTGCTTCCTTGTTGTCGGGCAATTCGCAAAGCAATTCGCCTTGGGGACCTGCCGCGAAACTGGTCCCCCAGAATTGGATGCCGCCGGTTTGACCGGATGGGTCGGATTCGTGGCAAATGCGGTTTACGGCAATGACGGGAAGCCCGTTTGCGATCGCATGCCCTCGTTGAACAGTCCGCCAGGCATCCAATTGGCGGTTTTTCTCTTCGGGCGTGTCGCTTCCCTCCCATCCGATTGCTGTGGGATATATCAGAATATCAGCCCCGTGCATAGCCATCAACAGTGAAGCTTCGGGATACCATTGATCCCAGCAAATCAATACACCCAATTTACCGACCGATGTATCTACCGGCACAAACCCCGAATCGCCCGGTGTGAAATAAAATTTCTCGTAATAAGCCGGGTCGTCAGGAATATGCATCTTGCGGTATTTACCGGCTATTGAGCCATCTTTCTCAAGTACGACCACAGTATTGTGATATAATCCGGCTGCACGTTTTTCAAATAAAGACAGTACGATTACAATGCCCAATTCCCTTGCTAACGAGCTGAACCGTTCTGTCGAAGGCCCCGGAATCGACTCTGCCAGGTCGAAATATCCGACATCTTCCGTCTGGCAGAAATACAAGCTGTTATGAAGTTCGGGCAAAACGATTAATTCAGCGCCCCGGGAAGCGCAATCACGTATGTTTACCATCAACTTCTTTATATTACCCTCTACGCTGCCGACAGCGGATTGTTGTATCATTCCGATTTTCATCTTCTTTTTTTATTGATTAATGACTCCTGCCGGGTATTGCATGGTTACACAATGTAAGGAGCCATGTTGTTTGAGTAAAGGAAGACAATTAATCCCGGTCATCTTCCTGTCGGGAAAAACCTTTCCGAGGATTTCACACACCTGCTCATCTTTCTCGCTTTGATAGAAAGGGACAAGCACTGCATTGTTGATAATCAGAAAATTAGAATATGTGGCCGGCAATCGTTCTCCGTTCCAAACCACTTTATCAGCCATCGGCAGGGGTATCAGCCGGTATGGGTGTCCGGTGGCTGTTCTGAAAGCCTTCAGCTCTTCTTCCATAGCATTTAATTCATCATAATGTTCATCTTCAGGATCTTCACATTGAATGTACGCAATGGTATTCACATCGCAAAAACGGGCTAATGTATCAATATGACTGTCGGTATCGTCGCCTGCAAGGTATCCGTTTTCGAGCCATAAAATTCGCTCAATCCCCAAAAAACCTTTCAAATGATAAGTTAACTGTTCTTGATTCAGGTATTCATTCCGGTTGACCGAACTTAAACATTCCATGGTTGTGAGAAGGGTGCCTTGCCCGTCGGATTCTATACTTCCTCCTTCCAAGATGAAAGGTTGCATATTCATCACTTCCACATTCGGTGCAAATGTTTTTTGCCTGAACAGGCTGCGGGTTATCAGGTTATCGAGATTGGCCGCAAACTTCATGCCCCAACCGTTGAAAACGAAGTCATAGATTTTGGGATTACCATCTTCGAACACGGTAATCCCTCCATGATCGCGCGACCACGAATCGTTTGCCGGCACTTCCCTGAAGATGATACGACTTTCGTCTACAACCCCCAATTGTCGCCTTACTTCCCTCTCATCAGCGCATACAACCAACAGGGTCTCATATTTCATGATTTCTTTGGCAATTTCCACAAAACACGGAACGACTTCGTCAAAGACCGGCGCCCAATCCATGCCCATATGAGGCCATGTGAGTTGAACTGCGCTTTGTGGGAACCATTCGGCAGGAAAAATTATTTGACTCATTGAAGATTTCGTTTTGATTTGCGGTGTAAAGATAATACTTTTATGATAATGATTCACCAAGCCTGAACTGCCGAGAGCGAAAAGATACTGATGCGTATATTGGGAATAGCGCTCAATGTATGGACACAAGCAAGCAGGGTGGCGCCGGTGGTGATGACATCGTCGATCAGTAAAATGTGTTTACCTTCAAGCGCCTGTGCATCATTTACAGAGAAAATTTCTTCTACATTCAGGTTTCTTTCGTAGACTGTTTTACGTGTTTGAGAGCTTGTATCAATATTCCGATTAACGAAGTCGTTCCGGACAGGGCAATGATAAACCGATTCGATACCTTTGGCTATCCATTCCGATTGGTTATATCCCCGCTTCCGCTTCTTATTCGGATGGAGGGGTACAGGGATCAGTATGTCAATCGGATTGAACAAATTGTTGTTTCTCATTTCGATTGCAGCAATTTTTCCCAAGTATTGAGCTAATTGCTTATTTCCGTGATATTTGAATGAATGAATCAGATGCTGCACCCGACCTTCTTTTTCGAATATAAGAAAATGGGATACTTCGTTGATCGTAAAATAACCGGTAAATAGTTTCTTAACAGGATTATCCGGTCGCCTGTCACTATACGAACGAGGCAATTCGCAAAAGCATTGCAGGCATATATATTGTTCATCATCTGTCAGTTTAATTTCACAGAGAAGGCATAAACGAGGATAGAACAGTTGCAAGAAATCAAAAATCCATGTCTTCATCGAAATCTTTTTTAAACAGTTTTTTCAATTGTTGAACCGTCAGATCGCTTTCAAACCCCCTGCCGGCAGCAAACCGGTAGAGTTTGTTGAAAATATCACGGTCGTTTGATCCTTTGGCAGTTCGTTTTTTATCTTTCAGCAAAGTATATAAAGTCGTTTCGTAAGCTTCATCATCTATCTGATGGATTGCCTCGGAAATCATTTGTGCCGGAATGTTTTTCGTCCGCAATTCGTATGTGATTTTGATTCGTCCCCAGCGGTTAAACCGCAATTTATCCTTTACGAAGCTCAAGCAATAACGTGACTCGTCGATGAATTTTTCATTCAACAAGCGTGAAATAATCTGTTCTTCCATTTCAGGAGTAGCGCCTGCCACAACGATTTTCTGACGGACATCCAGGATACATCGTTCTGCTACGGAACAATATGATGCGGCAAGATGTAATAGTTCCGATTCAGTGTGTTGTTTCATCTTTTTGCTTTTATAAATCGTTTTTTTTCGGATAAATCTTTTAAAACTTCAATATCGCGGAATCTTTTTTGGCGCAATATTTGACCAATCAATCCACTATGTGCCGGATTGATTTCAAAAAACAATAAACCGCCGACCGTCATTTTTCTGATGGCAAATCCGGCAATCCTGCGATAAAAAACAACCGGATCGCTATCGGGTGCAAACAAAGCATCATGAGGCTCATATTCAAGTACATTCCTACTCATCAAAACCTTCTCGCTGTTTTCGACATAGGGCGGATTGCTCACAATCAAGTCAAAATCCGGGAGCGCAAGATCAGTATCCCAATCCATCGACAGTACATCGGCTCGGAAAAAGTGTATGGCAACACCATTACGCAGCGCATTTTGCTTACCTATCTGTAAAGCATTTTCCGAAATATCAAGTGCATACACTTGAGCTGCCGGAAAATTTCGAGCGAGTGCAATCGCAATGCAACCACTACCTGTGCCTACGTCTAAAATATTTATTTGTTCGCTCGAAGCCTTCAATTCGTTAGCGCTTAGGATGAACCTCACCAACTCTTCTGTTTCGGGGCGCGGAATCAGTACGGCCGGACTAACTTCAAACGGTAATCCATAGAACTCTGTTTCGCCCAAAATATACTGAACAGGCTCCAAGTTTTTGAGACGGACAACGATCGCTTCAATGGACTTCTTTTCCATATCGGAAATTTGTCTATCTTTGCAGAAAATTTGTTGATGTCGTGAAAGATGGCATACCTTTTCCAATATCCACTGCGTAAGACTGCGAATTTCGCCCGGCGGATAGAATGGCTCTAACGACTTCTGAATAAATGTAATTGTTTCGTTCATCCAATAATAATGACACAAAGATACAAAATCAGCCGGAAAACAACATGCAGGTAGAAGAAAAATTTATGTTGCGTTGTTTGGAATTAGCCCAATCAGGCCGCCCGGCTGTCGCCCCGAATCCGATGGTGGGTGCAGTGATTGTACATAAGGGACAAATTATCGGCGAAGGATTTCACCGTCAATATGGATGCGCCCATGCTGAAGTCGAAGCCATTGAAGCCGTCCGCGATCAAAAAAGGTTGCTCGATTCAACATTGTATGTCAACTTGGAACCCTGTGCGCATACCGGAAAAACACCTCCCTGTACCCAACTGATTATTCAAAAGCGTATACCGAGGATGGTGACCGGTTGTCAGGATCCAAATCCCGTAGTAGCGGGCAAGGGCATCCGTGTTTTGCGTGAGACCGGTATAGAAGTTGTGACTGATGTACTGAGACAGGAAGCAATGGCTTTAAACCGTTTTTTTATCACAGCACATACAAAACAACGTCCTTATGTCATTTTAAAATGGGCGCAAAGCATTGACGGATTTATTGACCGTAATCGGAAAGATGCATCGGAGCGGCCTGTTCAACTATCGAATCCGGCCTTCCGTCGTTATGTACATAAATTACGCTCGGAAGTTTCAGCCATCATGGTTGGGACAAATACGGCATGTTTGGACAATCCTTCGTTGACGGTGCGGCATTGGGTTGGTAAATCGCCCGTACGGGTCGTTATCGACCGGATGCTCCGAATCCCTCCAACGTACCATTTATTGGATGGATCGGTGCGGACACTGGTGTTTTTTTCAGGGGCAAGAGGCGAGGTTCGGGGTGCAGGGAAAATTCCCCCTTTGAAGGGGACAGGGAGGCGTTCCAATGCTCAACTCTCAATTCTCAATTCTCAATTCTCAAACATCGAATACGTCCCGCTTGATTTTTTGAGACCCACCCTTCCACAGATACTATATGCCTTGTACGAACGAAAACACCATTCCCTCTTGGTTGAAGGAGGCGCATGCTTACATCAGTGTTTTTTGGACTCAGGGCTATGGGATGAAGCACAAATCGAAATTGCACCCGTAGAATTGGCATCCGGCGTGAAAAGCGCCATCGACCATCTAATTAAAGTTGCTGAATATCAAAATGATATATATATATCGACTGCACTATTGCATCAAGACAGCCGGTCTTATATATCCATATATACGCATAAGAAATTGTAAATAAAGGAATAAAGACGCTAAAAATATTTAAAAAATAAAAATGTTGCATGAGATTGAAGTGATAAGTCAAAAATGTTTCTACTTTTGTGCACTCTTTACAAACAATTGTGTGAATGAAAAAAAATAATTTGCAATTATGGATGTTGGGATGTTGGGTACTCATCCTGTCTTCCTGTCTGGGCAATAATGAGGATTTCGATAAATGGCATCTATCGAATTGCTTGATTAAGAGTTTTTATTTACAAAGCGATTCAGTCCAGGGATTAGAAAGCGTAAAATTCACAATAGACCAGGTTAACGGATTGATATACAATAAAGATTCGATGCCATATGGAACTGAAATCCATTGGAAGGTTCTTTGTATTATTGGCTTCGAAGTCAGTCCTTCCGCTATTGAAGTTTTTCAGGCTATAACAGGCGATTCGGCTTCTTGGAATGCAAAAGATTCCTTAGATTTCAGAGATTATGTCCGTTTCGACGTCTTTTCTCAGGATGGTAAAAACATGAAACGGTATTTCGCACAATTAAATATCCATCAGCAAAAGCCCGATTTATTGGAATGGACATGGTTTTCCGGCAGGCTTTTAGGCAAAGCTGTGCAGGAACAAAAAGTCATTGAACGGAATCATTATTATTGGATGTTTGTGAAAACTCCGGGCGGATATGAATTGTACAATACACCCGTAACAGACACACGCACGTGGATTCCTGTTCGATTAACCGGTCTCGGCGGTAAATCTTTCATGATATCTCAAATGACCGAATTCGAAGGCAATTATTATATGCCTGCTTCAGACGGCGCTTTGTATTATTCTGCAAATTGTCAGGACTGGAGTATATTGGATCAGGCTCCTGTCGTAAAAACGCTACTGGGTGTAATCAATGGCAGTTTGATTGTTAAAACTACTCCTGTAATGGCATCCATCATTCAAGAGAATAATTCCTACTATTTTGCAACCATGAATGCAGATCATATATGGGAAAAAGGGATTGCCGTACCTGACGCATTTCCATTGGCAGGCTTTGGCAATACCGGATATGAAACGGCTTTTTATTGGCATTTATTGGTTGTTGCCGGAAAAGACCGGAATGGAAGATTGAGTAATGCGGTTTGGGAAACGATGACCGGACTGAACTGGGTGTGCTCAACGGATGGTAGGCTCACCCATTTTGAAGAACGTGAAGGGGTCATGTTGACGCACTACGATGACAAAATGTACCTGATTGGAGGAATCAACACTTCAAATACGGCAGCAAAAGATATTTATTACTCGCAAGACAGAGGTTTAACGTGGGCTTTGGCAGATTCGATGCTTTATTTACCGGATACGTTCAGACCACGCGGCTTCGCTTCAGTAATTGTTGATAAAGATAATTTTTTACATCTTTTCGGCGGAAAAGAAAATAATAGTGCAAATATTTTGGATGAATTGTGGAGTGGACGTATCAACCGTTTGGGTTTTAAAGACTAAGAGGAAAGTATAATTTTGGATGGTTTTTCACGTTTAAATGATTGGTGTGAATACAAAAAACAAAATGATGATGTCTTCAGTTTTTATCCGTCAATGGTTTATAATCCTCGTATTTAGTAATTTATTTCTGTTTATCCGGGCGCAGAATCAGGCGCCGGTACCGGAATACAAATTCGAAATAGGCGGAATGGCTGCAAGTTCATTTTATATGGGTGATGTGAACAAAACGACCTTGTTTCGAAATATAAATCCGGGAGCAGGGTTGGTTTTTCGATACAATGCCAACTTCAGGATCGCTTTCAAAGCCGGTTTGTCTTGGGCAAGGGTTTCAGGAAGTACATCCGGGATGGAAAATTCGTTTCCCGACAATCCACAAGTATCATTTAGCCGGAATCTCTTTGAATTAGGCGGACAGTTTGAGTTCAACTTTTTTCCGTACAGTGATAAATTTGCCTATTTGAATACCAAACGGTTTACACCGTACATGTTAATTGGAATCGGCATGACTGCAGCTCCCGGAAGCGGGAATACTTTCATCAGCCCGAATGTTCCAATCGGTGTAGGTGTAAAATACAAACTGAGAAGCCGGATCAATGTGGGAGGTGAATTCACATTCCGCAAATTGTTCAGCGACGGTTTGGAGGTGACAGATGATGGCAATCGTATATTGGACGATCCCTATGGTATTGGTGGGAGCGTTTTTAAAAATAAAGATTGGTATTCGCTGTTGATGATTTCGGTTACGTATGATTTCGGGTATCGAAATTGTAATTGTAACAATGCGTCAAGTATATATTAAATTAGGACAGAAAGTGTTTAAAAAATATGTCGTTGATTGAACAGATAGACAAAACGAAACTACCGAAACATGTGGCGATTATCATGGATGGTAATGGTCGCTGGGCTAAAACCCGTGGAAAAGATCGTAGCGAGGGGCATCAGGAAGGCGCCACTTCGGTTCGAAAGGTAGTGGAGGCTGCCGCATCCATTGAGTTGAAATATCTGACTATCTATACATTTTCGACCGAAAACTGGAAACGTCCCGAAGCTGAAGTACAAGCCTTGATGTCGTTGTTGGTGTATTCGATTCACAAGGAAACACCTGATTTGATGACCAATAATATCCGGTTAATGGCCATTGGCGACTTGACGCTTTTAGAAGAAAGCGTCAGGCAGGTATTACAAGGGTGTATCGATCAAACCGCAAACAATACCGGTACG
>JAIRJR010000351.1 GCA_031260575.1 Tannerella sp. | reverse complement strand
TAAGACCGTAAGACAAAATATATACATAAATTAATCATTAACCATTAACAACGAACAGCTAATAATATGTTTCATTTCAAAATCATATTGCGCAATTTGCGCCGCGGCGGAATATACTCTGCCATCAATATCGGCGGGCTGGCTATCGGCATGGCTGCCGCCATTTTAATCCTTGCATGGATTTACCACGAATGGTCGTATGACCGTTTTCACGACAAGGAAAAGAACCTTTATGTGACCTATAGCCGTATTCCGGTTGATGGTTCTTTGCAGTGTTTTGATTCAACGCCATTTCCTTTGGGTCCAACCCTGAAAACCGATTATCCGGAAATGGCAGGAGTGGCGAGATTGGTGTATTCTGACCTTGTATATGGCAACGAAGACGCCAAGTTTCGAATCCGAACCGGCTATATTGATACGGACTTCCTGACGATGTTCGATTTTCCCTTGCTGTACGGTAACAGGGAAACAGCCTTGAATGACCCGTATTCGGTGATTTTAACCGAAAAGGCAACCATGCGCCTGTTTGGTAAAGAAGACCCGATGGGAAAAACGGTATTGGTGAACAATCAGTATCCGAAAACAGTAACAGGCGTGATGAAAGACTTGCCCGCGAATACTTTTTTTCAATTTGAAGCATTGCTGTCCGTTCCTTCCCGAATCATAGACGGAGGCACTTATAATGAGAATTGGGGCAGCCAATCGGTGCGGACTTTTGTGGAATTGCATCCAAGCGCCCGTTTGGATGCGGTCAACGAATCCATTCGCGGTCTTGTACATGCGCATTCCAATAATACGGCAGATATTGAATTGTTTCTACATCCGCTCGGCAAGCAACATCTATTTTCCACCTTTGTAAATGGAATACCGGTAGGAGGCGGATTGGTTGAACAAATGCGCTTATTCGGACTTATCGCCGGATTGATTTTATTGATTGCCTGCATCAATTTTATGAATTTAAGTACCGCCCGCAGTCAAAAACGCGCCAAAGAAGTGGGCGTCCGGAAAGTGATGGGGGGTAAACGCTTGTCGCTAATCAGGCTGTTTCTGGGCGAATCAATGATGGTTTCATTCATCGCCGGCGGGGTGGCTTTGGTTCTTGCTTTGATGGTTTTACCGGTATTCAGTGCATTGATGGGAAAACAGTTATCCTTGAATTTGGTTAATGGCTGGTTTTGGGTAGCCGGACTTGGCTTTGTTATATTCACCGGCTTATTGGCAGGAAGTTATCCTGCATTTTATTTGTCGTCTTTCCTTCCGGTGAAAGTGTTGAAAGGCGTTTTCAGGACGAATCGCTCATCGGTATCGCCACGAAAAGTTTTGGTAGTGGTGCAGTTTACCGTTGCGTGTGCGCTGATTGTATCTACATTAGTCATTCACCGCCAACTCAAATACGCACAAAACAGGGCAACAGGATACGATAAAGAGCAACTTGTGTACGTTAACCTTTCCGGTGACGCCGCAAAAAACTATGAAATCATCAAGCAAGAATTATTTAATTCAGGAACGGCATTATCTGTAACAAAAACCAGCTCGCCCATGTCAGCCGGATGGACCAGTACGCGAAGCGTTGATTGGCAAGGGAAAGACCTCGAAACAAGTATGTCTTTTGACTTGTACTGGACTGATGCTGATTGGGCAAAAACGGTGGGAACCACCATCATAGAAGGACGGGATGTCGATATTTATTCATATCCGACTGATTCTACTGCCATATTGTTGAACGAAACGGCTGTAAAAATCATGAACCTCGAACATCCGGTTGGCGAAATTATCAGAACATTAGGTATAGAATGGCGCGTAGTTGGCGTGGTGAAAGACTTCATTCTTCGTTCGCCTTACGAACCTGTGTGGCCAACACTTATCGGCGGGCCTGCCTGGGGCAGTTTACGCATGATGCACGTTAAATTAAACGGACATAGGAATATGGCGGATAATCTGGCTTTTATAGCGCAACTATACAAACAATACGAACCGGCTTTTCCATTTGAATATCATTTTGTAGATGAAGAATATGCCCGTAAATTTCAGAGTGAGCAAAAAATGGGGTCGTTGCTTACTTGGTTTGCAGGCTTAACGATTTTTATTTCCTGTATGGGTTTGTTTGCGTTGGTGGCTTATATGGCCGAAACCCGCCGCAAAGAAATCGGTATCCGCAAGGTGCTGGGGGCTTCGGTATCCGATGTCGTGTTTTTGCTTTCCAAAGAATTTCTGATTTTGGTGATGATTTCCGTTTCGATTGCTTCGCCTGTTGCATGGTGGGCTATGAGCAAGTGGTTGTCGGGATATGCCTATCGCACGGATATTCCCTGGTGGCTTTTTATCGTCGTTGGAATCATCAGTTTGTGTATTGCATTGCTGACGGTTGGCTTTCAGGCAATCAGGGCGGCGATGGCTAATCCGGTAAAGGCCATCAAAAGCGAGTAACTAAATAATTGAATGAAATAAGACCGTAAGACCGTAAGATGGTAAGACCGTAAGACCGTAAGACGTGTAAGACCGTAAGAGATAAATTCAATACATCATAAATCATAACAAAATAACTTTTAACTTTTAGCTTTTAACTTTTAATTGACAATATATGTTTACAACGTATTTAAAAACAGCATGGAGATACCTGATAAGAAATCGGGTATCTTCAGTAATCAACATACTGGGTCTTTCGTTAGGCATTACCTGTTGTTTGATTATTTTCTTGATAACCAAGCACGAACTTGGTTATGACACCTTCCATCCCGACAAGGAACGT
This sequence comes from Tannerella sp., assembly GCA_031260575.1. Lineage (GTDB taxonomy): Bacteria > Bacteroidota > Bacteroidia > Bacteroidales > Tannerellaceae > Tannerella. The sequence continues at coordinate 2,108 of JAIRJR010000351.1, read as the reverse complement.
ATTTACCGGTTGACATCCGTGCGTGGCTCTGAAGGTAATATGCGCTTGGGTTCGGGGATGCTCAATCCGATAATCGAACCGATACGCGAGGAAATAACGGGTTTGGAAGCCGCAGTTATTTTCCATAATGTCGATTTGAAAGTACGGATTGCCGGCGAACAGGGTGAAAAATATTTCGAAGCGCCCCGGATGGGTATTGATCCGGTTGACATCATTGTTACCGACCCGGCTTTTTTTGATATTTTTCAATACCAATGGCTTGCCGGAAGCCCTGCCGCGCTCAATCAACCCAATATGGTGGCGCTTACGGAAGACAAGGCAATCAAATATTTTGGCAATTTGCCCGCAGACGAATATATCGGTAAGGAGATGATGTATGGAGAGGCTCTGTATGTTACGGTTGCAGGTATTGTGAAACCCCGGAAGAAAAAAACAGATATTATTTTTACCGATTTCATTTCTTACACTTCAATTCCGGGCAGCGAATTGAGCGGTCAGATCAGTCTGAACGCCTGGGGTATGTGGGACAGCAGAACCCAAGTGTATGTAAAGTTGCTTCCGGATGTCGAACCGGCATCTGTAGAAGACCGTTTATTGACGATGGGAAAAAAATACATTCAAATGCCTCCGAACGTAGAACTGAAGTTTTCCCTGCAGCCGCTTGCCGATATTCATTTTAATACCGACCTTTCGGACGATGTCTATTCGCGTCAGGCGCATTTGCCTACCTTATACGGACTGATGGCCATTGCCGCATTTATCCTGATCATTGCCGCCTGTAATTTTATTAACCTGTCGACGGCTCAATCGTTGCAACGAACCAAGGAAATCGGTGTGCGGAAAGTTTTGGGAGGAAAGCGAAAAAACCTTATTATACAATTGCTTGGCGAAACACTTCTGGTGACTTTGTTTGCCGCTGCGCTTTCGTTGTTTCTGGCAAGCGCGATGATCAATCTCTTTCGCGACTTTGTGCCGCAGGGATTGTCGCTTGGCCTTGCTCAACCCTTTACATGGCTGTTTCTCCTGTCCGTCATTATTTGTACCACGCTGCTTGCAGGCTTCTATCCCGCCGGCTCATTGACGGGCGCTGCGCCGGTTACCATTATGAAAGGCGGCGCACGGCGAAACACAAAAAGCCTGCTGCGGAAATCGCTGATTGTTTTCCAGTTCACCATCTCGCTCGTGCTGATAATCTGTACCCTGATAGTCGGCGACCAGATTTATTATATGATGAACAAGGATTTGGGTTTTGACAGCAAGCAAGCAATCATCAATATCCGGGTGAACCGTATCGGGAGCAACCGCGAGATTTTGGCCGAAAAAATCAAACAATTCCCATACGTTGAAATGGTAAGCATTCATACGGTTCCGCCTGCCAACACATTTCATAACGGCACACGTTTCACGCATAATGTCGATGGTGAAGATCGGGAGATTTCAGGCTCGATAGAATTTTGCGACGAGAATTTCATTCCGCTTTACGGGATCCGGATGGTTGCCGGCAGAAACGTTCTGCCAAGCCCGTACATGCGTGAATTGGTGGTCAATGAAAGTTTTGCGCGGGCGCTTGGTTTCAACGACCCGCAGGACGCCATCGGCGAACTTATCCATAGCGGACAGACTGACCGCCATCCCGATATGGACGCTGCCGATTCCCGGACGCGAAGGTTGCAAATCGTTGGTATAGCTTCCGATTTCCACTTGTTGCCTTTATACAATCAGATCGCCCCCATGGTGATGAGCGGTACTACCCAGTCCGGACGTACCCTGTCCGTGAAATTGGTCAGCGCCGGAAAAAACATCATCAACATGAAACAGGTTGTGACCGATATGGAAAGCACATGGAAAGAACTCAATCCCTACGAACGCTTGGAAATGACGTTCTACGACGACGCCATTGCCGCATTCTACGAAAAAGAACAAAAGACGGCGCAAATCATCAGCGCTGCCATGTTTATGGCCATATTCATTTCATGTTTGGGATTGTTCGGCTTGGTTGTGTTCACCACCAAACAGCGTACCAAAGAGATTGGAATCCGCAAGGTGCTGGGCGCCAGTGTAAGCGATATATTGGTGATTCTGTCGGGCGGATTTGTGAAACTCATACT
>JAIRJR010000285.1 GCA_031260575.1 Tannerella sp. | reverse complement strand
CCCTACTACGGGCGGACACATAATTATGAATATGCAAATATTACCAATGCAATGCTAAACTATGCCATTCCGGTAACTTCCAACTCGATTATGGAAACAGGATATAAGGGAATTTTCAGGTCGCTGGATGCCGACTACGAAACATCCGACAAGGCGGGAAACGACTATATCGTTGATACAAGGGTGAGTAATATTTACAAATTCAACGAACAGATACATGCCGCATACATTCAATACAGCGGATTTATCGGCGACAAAGATAATTCACGTTGGCGTTATGTCGGTGGAATCAGGGCGGAACAGGTTTTTAACAATGGCGACACACACATTGAGGAGACCTCGTTTAACAACAAATACATTCATTTGTTCCCCTCGGCAAACTTGTCATATTATATCAATTCCGACGAATTTTGGAAATTAAGTTACGGAAAAAGAATCAATTACCCCAGTGTGGGACAGCTTGGCCCGTTTATTGACATAACCGATTCATTGAACCAACACAGCGGAAACCCTTATTTAAAGCCCGAAATCATCCATTCGTTTGAACTTGGCTACAACAAAAGCTGGAATAACTACTCCCTGACAACCATTGCTTTTTACCGCTACTCGAAAGATGTGATCCGAACCTACTACGACCTCCGGCCCGGCGGCGTTGTTCTGTATTTGCCCAAAAACTTCGGAAGCGCTTCCACATTTGGATTGGATAATATTTTCTATTTACACCCCGTTTCGTTTTACGATGCCACCCTTAGTCTGTCGCTGTTCAGGCTGCAATTCGATGGAACAGGCGTGGAGCGACCTGAAACCAACGACGCTTTTGGCTGGTACTGTAAAATTGTCAATAACTTCAAGTGGAATAAAAGCAAATTTCAACTGACAGGTAACTATAATTCCCCGGTCGTCACTCCACAGGGCAAAAATATGGCGACCTATTATATGGATTTCGGCTTTCAGCAACAATTAGGCAAGAACACACATACAGGTATCGTTGCCACTGATATTCTCAACACGCTCAAAAGCGGATATACATTGAATACTCCGGCTTTTATGAACCACCGTACGCAAAAAGCCGACACCCGCGCCATTTTGTTTACATTCGCCTATACGTTCAATTCCGCATTTAAAGAAAAATTGCTGGAAAACAGGTTTTCGAGGGAATATTAGAGAGGGTCAACCCCCAATCGCTTTGCTTCATTGGGGGTTAGTCATATTCAGTCCTATATTTGTGCCAAATGACATTTATCTGACTGTTGCACTATTTTATTTGAATTATTGCGGCGGCTATGTAATTTTATATGACTATCCGCATAATGTCCGTTAAAAATTTTATCATTTTTCGAGGGAAAAAGACAAAAAAAGTTCTTTAGAAATTTGCATAATTCTTTGGTTTTCATTAATTTTGCAGTATATCTAACACAAATTTAAGTAAGATGAATCTTTTGAATTTTATAGAGCAATACCCCGACGAACAAGCCTGTATTGAACGTTTTAAGTCGCAACGTGACCATAACGGTGTGGTTTGCCCAAAATGCGGCTCCCGTGAGCATTTCTGGCTCAAAAACAAATTGTGTTATGAATGCAAACACTGCCATTCCCGCCAATCGCTTCGCAGCGATACGGTAATGGAACACAGTAAATTGCCATTTCGTTACCGGTTTATCGCCATGCATCTTTTGACATGTACCAAAAAGTCGTTTTCAGCTTCGGAACTACAACGTCAACTGGGACATAAGCGTTTTCAACCGATTTGGGAGATGCTGCACAAATTGCGCAATGTAATGGGCAAACGCGACAGCAAATACCAGCTTTCAGGTCAGGTCGAACTTGATAATGCGTTTATTACTACTTTGGTTCCGGATGGGCAAAAGGACGAAAAACGAAAGCGCGGTGCAGGCAGTCAAAACAAATCCAAAGTGATGGTAATGACTGAAAGCACTATGGTTGAAAATCCGAAACCAAACAGGCCGCCACGCAGGGTGAATCATATAAAAATGCAGGTTGTGCCTGATTTAAAGGCGGATACTGCTACAAGGATTGTCAACGAACAGGTTGATTATCAATCTGATATTCAGAGCGATGATTCAACTACCTATAAAAAGTTGAACGAATTTGTGCAATCGCATCAGGCGCAGGTTATAAAGACAGAGGAACTCTCGAAAGTACTTCCGTGGGTACATATTTGCATCAGCAATGTAAAACGGTTGCTTTTAGATATGCACCATCAACTTAGAAACGAGTATTTACAGTATTATCTTGATGAGTTCTGTTATAAATTTAACCGTCGGTATTTTGGCAAGAAGATGTTCGACCGGATTGTACTGGTTGCAACATCGTACCAAACTGATTTCAAGTCGAGAATTTACAATAGGACACTTTGCGGATAATCATTATATTTTAATATACGCTTTTCTCACATAGTGTTAAAATACAATATTTTTAGATATATAACACTTCCTTGAATCTGAAGGTTAAAAAAAATTAACTGTCAATGAATGTTTGGCCATACAGATAGGTAATATCAAAAGCCTGTTGGATGATTTGTGATGAAATGGCAATGCCCCGTTAGTCACATCAGACCAACCCAATGAATGGGTACAAATATATGAAAATAATGATAATAATGTGTGTGATGGATGAAAAATTTTTGGAGATAAATTTGAGTATCAGAAATAGTTGAACCGTAAGATCTATGCTAATCAGGATAAAAATGCTTTCAGTAGATCGTGTCTATTGATTTTTTTTAGATAACGGATGATTTGATTGCGACTTTCAGGTTGATGCCAGAAGAAAAAGCTGCGTTGAAGGAGTTTTTCTTCTTTGGTCCGGGCGCAGGTGACTTTCTTCAAAGTGT
>JAIRJR010000271.1 GCA_031260575.1 Tannerella sp. | reverse complement strand
ATAGCCTATTTCCGGCAGTTCCGGCGTGATGTCTGTGTACATATCCGTGGTATATGTAATTTTTCCTTCGGATAAAATTCCCAACTGTTCGGCGATTAAATGTTCGTCGAGTACGTTTTGATTCCACAGCATATATGCGCGTTTCATCTGAATGATGAGCAATCGCACCAACGCCGTTTTTTCGTCGCTGTCTTGCATTTCGGAAGCCTTTGTAATCATGCGTTGCAGGCTTCGCCCGTAGTGTTTCAAACGAATGCCGTTGACCGGATACGGCACGATTTCAGGTTTTTTTCGATGTGTTGCCTGCGTTGGTATCGGATACGGCGAATTGATGTCCAATTTGAAATTCGACATAAGAAAAAGATGGTCGTAAAGTTGGTGTTCGCGTTCGTCCTTACTTCCTCCGTCTTGGTCGCTGAGTTGCGACATCACTCGAATAATCGAGTGAGCCACATCGTTGCGTTTTTCACGATCTTCAATCGTGCAGGCAAAATCAATCATGTTTTGTACCGAACGTCCGTATTCGCGAACAGATAAGGGCGAGCGGGTTGTGTTGTATTCCATAGAAATTGTTTAATTGAGAATTGAGAATTGAGAATTGAGAATTAGGCTTTGCCCATAGCTAAGGGCGTGAGCAACATTCTTAATTTTCAATTTTCAATTCTCCATTTTATATGTCGTGCTTTTTTATCTTCATAAATGTCGGAAATTTTGATTAAAATTCCGGTTTCTTCTACATCACCGAAATGTTCGTTAATCGCTGTTCCGAAGGTTTTCATTGTAGACGATAATTTGATGTAGGCGCTTATCAACGGTGGGATATTTTCGCCCAATTCGCGAATTTTTTTATTGGTGGCTTTGAATGCGTCCTCCAACGAAAGTCCTTTCAAATAGGTGTCAATTTCATTCAAGTCAGTTACCAAATTCACCGGTTCTATAGGTGTTACCAACTGTTCTTCATCGCAAAAATACAAATTCATAAATCGCAACAAATAGTCGCGAGCCGTAATATTGTATGTTGTGTACATCGTTACTTTTCCAAAAAAATAATCCACATCGGGATTGTGAACCACCAGCGCACCTAAGCCATCCCAAAGATTGTCGAGCGAAAACAGCCCGCTTCTCGAAGATTGATATTTCGGCTGAATAAACGAGCGTCCGAGTTCGATTGTTTGATGTAAATAATTGTTGATAAAATGTTGTGAAAAATGAAACAATTCCGAAGTTGCAATCTGCGGAATACCGTTTACAACGGGGATTACAGAGCCTTCCAAAAAACGATAGCCGCCAATAATTTCTTCTTCGTCTTTATCCCAAACAAGCAGTTGGCGATACGGGACTTCATTCAAATCAAACTCATCCAAATCCACTGCTTTCCCTGTTCCACCGCCGGATTCGCGAAAACTGATTTCGCGCAAACGCCCAATTTCCTGCACTACATTAGGTGCATCGAAATGCGTTACCGAATAAATTTCGCGATTACCGTAATTGGTTTTTCGCAAACATTTATCCGGCGTAAGTTCCGCTTTCAAAAGCGCTTTGTCTATCGGTGTAATAATTGGTTCCATTAGCAGCCCGCAAAGGTACAAAAAAAAATCGAATTACGCAAGATATTTGAACGTATTGCCTAATTCTTTTTTTCTAGTGCTAGGAAAAATATTCGACGATAGTAAGCGTTATGTTTTATTCGAAATTTTCCGTATATTTGCAATCAAAAAAGCATTATGAATATTACAGAAAAAATTGCACAGGTTTTAATTCCTAAAGAGATTTTATCGGACTTCGTAGTAGTAGATGTCCAGGAACTTAAAGAAGAGTGGCTTCTCACATTGGAAGAGAAAGCCGAGCGTATACCGTCTTGTCTTCAAGGCAAGGATGTTGTTTTGGACGGTTTTTATGACCGCATAGATTTGATCAGTGGTGTTCTTATGGAACAAGTTATTTATCTGCGTATTAAGCGTAGGCGCTGGAAAGAACGAGGGAGTAACAAACACCGTCATAACAACTACGATCATCAGTTTAAGGGCATGAAAACGACCAAACGTTTTGCCACTTTTTTAAAAGAAGTTGATCGACACCAAGCCGGTTAATTTTTCTACTGTCGGATATATTTTGAATCTCAGAAGTAAGACTGTATATCAATGGTATCGAAAGTATTTGAGCGGATATACGGAGGCTTTGGAAAGTGGTCAGTGGGGCAAAGATAATTTTGTTTCGCATCAAGGTCGAGAACCGACATTGGCTCGCGTTCCTGTTCTAAAACCGGAGAATTTTGGAGAAGAAATGAGCATCGATGAAAAAATGCTTGACGAAGATTTTTTCACGGTGATGACCAACCGCAATACCGGTAAATTAGCCCTGTTTGCCCAAACCATGCGAGTGAATGAGTTGACCGGATTAATTGATAAAATACCTCATGTTCGTGATATTCCGAAAAATATCACCTGCGATTTAAGTCCAACGTATGAAAAATTTTGTAAAACGACATTTCCCAACGCCACACTGATTGCCGATAAATTTCATATCATCAGATCCGCACTGGATACCCTGCAAGATGTTAGAATACGCTTAAAACAGAGTTATTTATCTTCATTACCAAAAGATAAAAAAGAGCGAAAATCAGCAGAAAAAAAGTCTCGATTAATCAATGGTGAAACCCCTTGTGAAATGTTTTCCAGAAGCCGTTATTTGCTTTTCAAACGTCCCGAAGAATGGACGATAAAACAGCAGACACGGGCGAATATTCTCTTCGAAAATTATCCAGAATTGGAAAAAGCTTATCACAACATATTGCTTTTCAGAAAATTATTAAACAAAGAAAATGTACACAGGCTGCACAACATGGAAAAGCAGTGGAACCATTGGTTTTTTGAGGCAGAGGATAGTAACATCAGCGAAATAATCGCTTTTGCAGCGATGATCGAAAGACATGAAGAAAAAGTCAAAAACTACCTGTTGACTGGAAAAACAAACGCAGCAGCAGAAAACATGAACTCCAAACTACAACGCTTCATCACCGCAAACTACGGAACAAGAGACATAGACTTCTGCTTATTCCGAATCGCCAAATATTTTTCCTAGCACTAGAAAAAAAGAATTAGGC
>JAIRJR010000220.1 GCA_031260575.1 Tannerella sp. | reverse complement strand
GAACTCCTGAAGCGGATTATTCTTCAGATAGACCAAAATAAAGAACAGCCGGTCTTCGACCGAAGGAAGCGGACTGTTACTGTATATTGTGAAACTTCTGCGTCCGTTACGGAATTTACGTAAGCGTCTCCGATTTACCATTCCGACCCATTTTTCATCCATCAGGCAGTTTTTTATTGTCTGATAGTGTTGTAAAACATGAATCAATTGTTTTCTAATCTAATTTGCGCCATCGATTTGGAAGCAGATCGATAAAGACTTTGTCTGGTGCATTTGGTTTGATTTGTGCCAGCCGTTTTAGGATGTCAGTAAAATATTCAAAAGTATTGATATTATTAAGTCTGCATGAACATGCTAACGAATAGATGAGCGCCATTCTTTTCGCGCCTGCATGACTTCCACAGAAGAGTGAGTTTCTGCGACTAATGCTGATATAACGATTTATCCTTTCAATGGCGTTATTATCAAGTTCATAGTCGTGTTTGAGGATATAATTACTCAGTGCGTCAAACTGCCCCAGCATGTAATTGGCTGCTTTGGCGAGCGGACTTTTTGGCAGGGTTTGAGGGTTTCCTGTTATCTCTGTCAAACGGTCTTTGAGTTTTTTCAGTACAGGTGGTGCATACTCCTGTCGGTACGCCAATATTTGTTCAGGCGTCCAGTCCGGTTGTATTTTATGCTCCTTGTGATAGAGGCGGTTTGTCATGGCGATGACCTCCTCGGCCTCTTTGTCGGGCATGATTTCAAGGAACTTGCGTTTGCAATGCTGAAAGCATCCGAGCCGGATGGTTATTGAGCTTGTCGAAATATGGCATCAGGATACGCATCTGTTTCGATAATTTTATAATTGGAAAGTCCATCAGACTGTATGGCGCCCTCATAGTCAGCGTCAACATAATCGGTAAATACTTCCGTTTTACGGGAACCGTTTTCATAAAAGAACTGGACAAGTTTGGTGTGTCTGGGTAACGCAGCCCAGATGTATCCCTTACGGATGCCTTTACCCTGTTCATTCTTTTCGCCGGTCAGGATATTATAATAAGTCTCGTCCATGCAAATATAATCATCTTCAAGGATTACTTTTTTGAGCACAGTGGCAAAACGTTCCATCATGAAGGCTGATTTTTTGATAAGGCCATGTGCGGTGGGTTTGCACAGTTCGAATCCGTTTTCGGCAAAATAGTCGAGGATGCGCTCCACAGGCATGGAATAGATGAATCTGAGCTGAAGTATTCCGGCAATGAAACTGCTGTCATAATTGGAGTTCAACAGTGGCGCCTTTTCAATGGCTTTGCCCGAATAAATCTTCTCTTCCATCAGGCAGTTGTACCGGCGGGATATGTATTTGATGAACTTGCCGGGTATGAATTTGTACAGGACAGAATCCGTATAACCAATCACTTTCGCTCTTTTCAAATCAAATGCAGGATCGTCCGGATAAATATCTTCAATGACTGTTTCAATATCAAAAAAATCTTTTCGTTTTGCCTGGTTGTTCCCCCTGTCTTTGGGATTGTAGGGAGGCTTCTCCTGTTTGGGTTTATCCAAACCGCAGTCTGTTTCTGAAGCGGCATCTGTCTCCGGTACTGCATCTGCTTGCGGCAGCTCTGTTGTTTTTTTTTGGTCGACCTTAATCTTTTCGGATTTGCTTCCCATCAGATTCCTTAAAGCACGATTCTGTGCCATTAATGACTGGAGGTTGCTCTCTCTCAACTGCATGGATTTTTCCATTGATTGAATGGTGGCAGTTAAGCTTTTTATATCGGCTGCCTGCTGTTGAAGTTGCAGGGTCTGTTGGTTTAGTTGTACTGATTGTTGTTCGAGTTGATAAGAAAGACGGGTTATCTGGGCAGACTGCCGGTCTATCTGTTCGAGTAAAGATTTTTCCCTGTCGGAGGATTGTCTTAATTGCATTTTCAATAATGCGATGATTTCTTTTTCGATCATACTTCGACATGCTCAGTAACCATGCCGCAAAGATACGGACAAGAATGATTCCATGCAAGAAAATGGCAATAAAAAATATATTGTATACATTTGATTATTAGCCGAATGATATGCTTTTTAGGCTGATTGGCGCGCTCTGGCCGGGCAGCAACGACGCCCCTTGCAAAAGAAAAATAAACGCCGCCTTTCGTCCCCGAAGCAGCTCTATTAGGCTCATATTTAAAGTATTAAGAAGGCAAAAGAAGAAGTCGTCGGCATGCCGCAAAAAACTTTACAAAAAGGGGTTATTGTAATCCGTTTTTTTGGGGGGGGGAGGGAGGGGAATATCCAAAAATAAGGCTTAGGTGCAAAAATAAGGATTAATGTCACTCCTCCGGATTCCAGACTTCTTGTTTCAGTGATTGGGCAGTGTAAATCGTTTTCTGTATGTTGCCGAACCAATTGAAACGCCCTCCATGATAAGGACAAATGTACTCCACTTCATTTCATAGGAACCGCTGAGGGAATTAATGCGGGGAACTTCAAATGTACCACGCTCCAACTTCTTGACATAAAGAACAAAACCGCCTTGTTCCCAATGCAGGATTTTGATCGTGTCACGATGCCTGCCAAAAAAAAGATATACCTCGCCCGATAATGGATTACGCTGCATCTCGGTTTTGACATATTGATAGAGCGAGTAAATGCCTTTACGCATATCCATCCGGCTGGTACATAAAAAATAGGTCATATTTGAAGTTAAGGCAAACACAGGTTCAATTCGGATTTAATTTTTCAATCAGAACGGTCATGTCTTTACCGCTTATTTGACCGATGGATACTTGAACGCCGTTAGGAAGGGCTATTTCAACATCTTTCAGCATCGACTCATGTAATGGAGCAGTCGGAAATGAAGGTAACTGACCCGAAGAAGGCTCAGGGCAGGAAAGCATGGTTAAGGGAGCAAAGGAAGAAATAGATAACGAAGATGCTGACGGACGGTTTGACAATTTGGGTATCGACAGTTTATGCTCACACATCCAACTGCGAAGACCACTGTAATTGACCTTCTGGTACTTGCAATAAGTAGACAGGGTAATATTCACAACAGGAAGTATCGAGAGGTAACCCTGAAAAGTCTTTGAGTAAAGTTCGGCTGCGCTCATTCTTTGTAATGGTTAAAATTCGGCAGCAAAGGTAAGAACTCAAATAATATCCGTCAAGATGGTAGCGCGGAGACGCTTACAGTTAAGCGATGTATTGAGCTTGTCGAAATAGATTGGATGTTGGTAGAAAAATTGATTTATTCGCAATCCGGCGTGACGCAAGGTACGCAAT
>JAIRJR010000071.1 GCA_031260575.1 Tannerella sp. | reverse complement strand
TTGCCAATGGTTTTTGTATTTCCGACCCCAGTCCGGTTGAAAGTGCGGCGGGCAATAATCCCACCGACCCCATCAGAGCAACCATCAGAATGGGACGCAGACGGTCGCTTACGGCTTCATCAATCGCCAAACGCAGATTGTTAGTTCGCATCATTCGTTCTTTCATCAGGGCTATAAGTAGAATGCTGTTGATAGATGTTATGCCGAAAAGTATGATAAACCCAACGCCTGCCGAAATGCCAAAAACCGTTCCTGTTACCCAAAGAGAAATAAAACCGCCAATAAATGCGTATGGAATGGTGCTTGCGGCAATCAATGTGTCTTTTACCGTACCGAAATTCATATAGAGCAAGAACATAATCAACAATATTACGGCAGGAACAATCATCATCAAGCGTTTTGTGGCACGTTGCTGACTTTCAAATTCGCCTGCCCAGACGATTTTGTAGTTTTCAGCTTTCAGTTGACACTTATCTGTATCGACAAATTGAGAACTGCAAAAATCTTTTCCTCGCCGCCAAAAGTAACAATATCCGCCACTCCCGGTACCGAGAGTAATTCGCGTTTAACCACCCACTCGTTGATTGCCGAAACTTCGCGAATAGGTAAATCGCTTTTCAATACATAACGGTAAATTTCGCCCGTTGCCCCCGACGGCGGCTCGATTGACGTTTCGGCACCTTCGGGTAAATCCAAATCCTGCATTCGGTTGGAAGCATATTGCTGGGCAAAAAAATCATCAACGTCATCTTCAAAAATAACGGTTATTACCGATAAGCCGAATAATGAAGTGGAACGCACATCTGTTTTGCGCGGAATGGTATTCATTACCCGCATTATGGGAAGCGTTACAAATTTTTCAACCTCTTCGGCGCTTCGTCCCGACCATTGCGTAATCACTCTTACGCGCGTATTCGTAACATCCGGGTATGCCTCAATCGGCGTATTCGTATAACAAATAATGCCCGCAACAAAAAGTATGACCGTCATAAATAGAACAAAGACATGGTTTTGCAACGAGAATGCGATGATATTTTTTACAAATTTGTGCATCTTATTTCCCCTTGAATTCTGAATAAATCAATAATTGATTTTTAATGACGACTCTTTATGTTGTGTGTCTTTCACTTAAAAGATTCGGAAAAAACAAACGTTCCATCATTTTCTTATTTTTTTTGATAAAAGATGGGCTGAAAATCAAATCAATGCAAACAGAATAAAGACCAATGATTATTCAGTGATTATTGCCGCTTCATGCCGAATAAAGGCCTTATCCATGCAAATCGTCTAATTCCAAATTCATAGATGAGCCACGAAATACCGAACGTTCCGATTATCATGATTAAAAATTTGATGGTCAGGTACATTTCTGTATTTTTCAAGTAATAACCCAAAGCAATTATCACGGTTTGATGCAAAATATAAAACGGATAAACGGCTTCGTTGGCGTATTTGAGTGATTTACTTGGTTTATTGAGATAGGTTGCGGCATATCCGATCAATGCAAGTATCCAAGTCCATTCGTTGATCGCACGCATCATTCCACTTATGCTTTTTTCAAGAGCCGGATCAAACAGTGAATTTTCAATACAGACCCAAATTAATATAAGCAATACAAAAGTGATGATGCCCGTAATCAGGTATATCCGCCTGTTTTTTGAAATATTCACCCACAAAACATCTTGGAAAGTCATCAACAGAAAACCATAAAAAAACAAGGTGAGGTAATTAACGAAATTGTACCAATCATCTAATAAGGCATGTGTTGAAGGGAAAACGGGTTTTAAAACAATCTCCCAAATGATAAGTGGAACGGCAAGCATGAAAAGTCCGAATTTACTGGCAGATAGTTGTTTCATCTTAACAATCATCCATGCTTGCGGATGGTTGCGCAAATAAACAAAAACCGGTATCAGGATAAGGGAAAAAATCAATAAGTAGGGTAAAAACCAAAGATGGTGCCAAGAAATATTACCTTCCGGGTAACTACCTCCAACAAAAGACTTTGAAGGCCAAAAGTCGAAATAACCACCCATGAATTGACCTGCATCCAATCGTTCGAAATAGATTTGTGGCGGAACAATTAAAAGCATTCCCACGACTAACGGAATAAATAATCTCACAAAGCGTTCTTTAGCAAATCCTCCTCCGTTCCTTTTGGAAATATTAAAATAGGTTCCCATACCTGAAATTACGAAAAGTAACGGTAAACGCCACTGATTCAGAAAGAGCATCGGAAGCTCCAGCCATTCGTAAATAACCGCATTTTTGATATGGTAATCCCATGGGACAAAAAACATCCCTACATGATAAAAAATCAGTAATCCAAAAACGATGACACGAAGGGCATCTATATCGTATCTGCGCATAAATTATGGTTTAAAGTTTCTTGTTTTTTGACGAAAATGAACAGAATCACCCCATTCGCCATAACCGATGGTGATGCCGGCTTGGCGTAGGTTTTGTTCCAACTTTGATTTACTTACAGCGGCATCATCGTTGACGCCCGGTTTATAATCATAGATCAGATAATCAGACCGATGTTCAGGTAATGTCATATTAGGCATGATGATGTTTGCACCGGCTGATACCGCCATTTCGCGGCCTTCGGGATGCAAGACTTGCAAGGCGGTGGTTGCTGCGATATTGATATCCGGCATAAGCAAGCGTAAAGTAGCCACCATTTTCAGCGCCAACTCCAACCGCTTTTCGGGCGGCAACAGAAGATGTAGGTGCTGATACAAAGGAGTTTGACTGTGTTCCAAGTAAGGCCCCATCCCTACCATATCGATATTCATCGTTTGAAAAAAAAGTAAATCACCGGCTAGATCTTCGATGGTTTGGAAAGGTAATCCAATCATTACGCCGGTACCTACCTGATAGCCTACGTCGCGCAACTTTTGGATGGCTATTAAACGGGCATCGAACGAATGTTTCGCGTCATTGGGATGTAACTTGTAATAAAGTTCTTTGCTGGATGTTTCGATGCGTAATAAATAGCGGTGTGCGCCGGCATTGAACCATTCCCTGTAAGTGGCAGCCGTTTGTTCGCCGCACGAAAGGGTTATACCGACTTCATCGTTGGTAAATTCCTTTATTTCATATAATAAACGGGTAATACGTTGAGTAAAACGCACTGATTGCTGCTCGCCCGATTGCAACACGACCGAGCCGTAGCGGTTTTTCCATGCAAAATCCACAGCCGCTAATACCTCTTCATCGCTTAATTCATAACGATTAACCTCCTGATTTTCGCAACGAATGCCACAATAATAACAATTCTTGCTACAGATGTTTGAAAACTCTATCAACCCACGCAAATACACCTTATTCTCTATAGTAGCAGTTTTTACCGCATTGGATTCGGCATAAAGTGCTGTTAGCGAGGCGGGGTCGGTAAGTGATAATTTTTGTATGATTTGTTTGCGGGTCATATTATTTTCAATAACCGAATAAATTGGCTGTTTTTTTTATTTTTGCTGCAAAAAATCCAACATATGAATATGCTTTATCCCTTGGTAGTCTATTCCGGCCATTTCGTCCATTGTTACCACCATTTTAGGGAAATTGTCTTTGATACTGAGCAGACTGCCAAATTCTCTTTCTATTGTTTTGTCTAATAGTAATTTGTAAGCCACTTGAATGTAGCATTTTTCGCTGCCTCGTTCGGCAATAAAATCAATTTCTTTGTCGCGCATTTGCCCTGCAAAAACCTTGTATTTGTTTCTAACAAGATGCATATATACAGCATTTTCCAATACTTTTTGAATATCCGTCAGTTTAAAACCGCCTACAATGGCATTTCGTAATCCAACATCCTCAAAATACATTTTCCCTCCCGAAGTCAAAACTTTTTTTCCAACTAAATTATATCGTTCTACTTGATTTATAATGAACGAGTTGAGGAGATAACTTGCATAATCTAAAATGGTCTTAGGCGATATTTGCTGGTTAGTGGATTTAAAATAATTGCTAATGCTGAGTGAAGAAAAAAAAGTTCCGGCGCTGTCGGCCATAAATTGAGTTAATTTTTTGAGTAAATGGATGTTCCTGACGTCGTAGCGCTCGGCAATATCGCGCAGAAGAATAGTATTGTAAATGCTTTGCAGATATTCGTTTGCTGTAAAATCTTCAAGCGGCAAATGGCGCAAAAACGGCATTCCGCCATATCTAAAATATTTCAACAGTGTGTCATTGTTTTTGGGTAAATTGTGAAAAAAACAAAACTCGGTGAAGGATAAGGGATGAATTTTAAACTCAACATAACGACCGCTCATAAACGTAGCAAGTTCGCCTGACATGAGTTGTGAATTGCTTCCTGTGATATAAATATCGCATTTATTTTTAGACAAATAACTTCTTAATGCACGTTCAAATTCTGCAATGTCTTGAATTTCGTCTATAAAAAGATAGTTTTTAACTCCTTTTTTTAAACGTGCATTTACCTCTTTTTGCAGGTCTTCATAATTTCTGATATGCTGATATTCTTCATTTTCGGTACTAATATAAATGCTATTTGCATCGGGATTGCTACTACAAATATGTTCCATTACCTGAATCATAAACATACTTTTTCCTACACGCCGTTGACCGATAATAACTTTTATTACAGGCTTATCAATCCACACAGTGAGCTGTTCTAAATAATTTTCCCGTTCGAGCATCAAATTATCCATAATATTTTCCCGTAATTAAATTTTCGGCAAAAATAGCAAATTATTTTCTTACAGGAAAATAATTTGCATGGATTTCTCCAATTTAAACAAACAACTCCACACTCCGTTTCCAACTTCCTTTGA
>JAIRJR010000041.1 GCA_031260575.1 Tannerella sp. | reverse complement strand
GCAGGCCTTGCGCTATTTGAGGCATCGTTCATAATGGGTATACCCAATGCAAAATCGCTGTGGATATTTTGTTTCAAAGCCAGTTCGAGTGCAAATTCAGGCAATCGCTGGGCAGCGCGATATTCGCTTTCGGCAGTAAGGAACGCGATACGCGGACGTGCGTCGCCTTTGAACCGGAATTGCTTTTTATCGGTAAAATCGGTCGATACGATAGACGGGCAGACATACGTTTCGATATAATCCACAATCAAGTCAAGTCCTGTGAAATGGTTGACATACGGCGACATCTTGCTATTGTACATCAAATCGGTCATATCGCGCATCAATACCACATTCATCCCCATCCGCTTCATGGCGCGAAGGCCGAACGAGCGGCCTATCACGCACATATTGGTATGAACTCCCATCAGGATCACGTTTTTTATACCTTTTCGCTTAAAGTAAGCGCCGATTTCCGCTCCCGAATCGCTGATTAAATCCTGATCGGTAATGGTCAGTGTTTCAATTTGTTTTGTCCATGCCTTGTGCGGTTTGCAATCAGCATTTTCACAACCCTCGTCCGATTGATCTACCGGCCATGGCGCATTTTCTTCGGATGGAAGCTTTCTGCCATTTGCTAAAGCAGTGATAGCCCGGTCTGAGTATCTCTTGGCCTCTTTCCTGCCGGGATGATTGGCGTAATAATCCATGCAATCGCTTGGGGCATGCACGATTTTTACCCCTTTATCGCGGGCGATGGTAAGCACTTCATTCATTCGGGGCGCCATTTCGGCTACACGTGCGGTAGCGTCGTCGCACCAGTGCTTGTCCCACATGTCGCAGATAATAATCGCTGTCTCAGCAGGTTTCCAAGCCTCAATACGGCTTACCATGTCCCAGGCTCCTTCATCTAATGTGGAAGCAACTTTGAGCTGTTTGGAGATACGCAAAGACACAACATTGTCTTTAGGGGGCGTTAAGCCTATAAATAAAAGACATAAAGCTATGATTAAATAAGTATTAAAAGTTTTATTCATTTGTATAAAGTTTTGTAAACCGGTGTGCAAATCCATTTAATTATATAACGGCCCTCGCGGTCGTGAACCATAAAATCCGTACCAACTGATTACAAGGTAAGAAATAAGAGGAATCACCATCCCCGGAGCAACGGCATGTGCCCAACTGCTATCGGCGATAAGACCGATTAACGGAGTCAGCAAAGCGCCACCTATCAGGCTCATCACAAGAATCGAAGCGCCAATCTTGGTGTGAGGACCAAGGCCTTTGATACCCGATGCAAAGTTGGTCGGGTACATCAATGACATGAAAAATGTAGTTGACATCATCGCACAGATACCAATCCAGTGGGAAATGCCATGTATACCTGTCCATGAAGCCCATTTTGATCCGAATATAACAATGAGAATTAATCCGATATTAACAAGTGCATAAAAACCCATTAACCGGGTGGCTTGTATCCATTTCATCACATAAGTAGCAAAGAAACGTCCGGCCATAAAGATTACCATGTTAATGATTAACAACCCACCGGCTTGTTTTTCGTTCATCTGGCTGTTTTCCTGCACGTAGGTAATCAGGTAACTCCATGTACCCAATTGTGCACCCAGATAGAAGAATTGGGAAATGATAGCTCCATACCAATGTGGGAACTTAAAAAGTTTTTTGTAGCTTCCTTTCTGTTCGCCTGAGGAGGATATTTCGGAAGAGGCGATGGTCGGAAATTTGGCTCTCCATATCAAAACAGCAACTAACAACACCAGAATACCTATCGCAAAATAGGTTGGCCATACACGTGAATTTTCAGTCTGGAGAAAGTCGGTGTAAGCATTGCCGGTGGCGGTGATCTGTGATTTCATGATGGCAATTTCATCCAATGATGGCTCTTTGCCTGAAAAAATAAAATGAGTTCCCAATGAAGCAGCAAAAATAGAGCCTATCGGATTGAACGATTGTGCGAAGTTCAAACGTCGCGCAGCAGTCGAAGGATCGCCAAGTCCGGTGACAAAGCTGTTAGCCCCTAATTCGAGAAAAGATAATCCTCCACCGATAATAAAGATTGCGCACAGGAACACCAAGTAGATTTGCGATGAAGCAGCGGGGTAGAACAGGAAACATCCAATGGCAAATGTGAGTAATCCGGTGAGAATCCCCTGTTTATAACCGAATCGCTGCATAAAAAGTCCAGCCGGTATGGCCAAACAAAAATAGCCGAATTTGATTGCCGTTTGGATAAAACCGGCTTGAAATCTCGTGAGTTCCAGAGATTTTTGAAATTGTTTGATAAGTACATCATTCAAAATGTTGGGCAGCGCCCACATAAAAAAGAGCGTGGCTACCAAGGCAAAGGTAAAAACATAGCCCGAAGCGATTAATTTAGGTTTACTGTTATTCATAAATTAATGGTTAATACCTAATTAAGGCACCAGTATTACCTTATTATAATTCCCCTCTTTGTGATAAAGTCTGCGAAACCATTCGGCTCCCTCACTCAATGGGGCAACAGCCGATATCATATCGTCGACTTGGAGAGCGCCTCCGGCAATCATGTCGAGAACGGTTTCATACTCTCCACAGATGGCGCAACTACCCAGTAACTTGATTTCGGAGGTAACCACTTTTTGCAGGGGAAACTCGATGACCGGTGTCAAGTTTCCGACAAGAACGGCTATTGCACCTTTGCGAAGTGAATCAATCAAGGTATTTACTGCTGCTGATATACCAACCACTTCGAATCCGAAATCCGCCCCACGACCCTTTGTGTGATTGCGAACAATTTCGGCAACGGTTTGTTCTTTAGAGTTTATGGTGATATCGGCTCCATATTTTTCAGCAATTTTAAGTTTTTCGTCATCAATGTCTACAGCAATTACAGGGGTGGCTCCTGCAGCTTTCAATAAACTAACGACGAATGAGCCAATCATACCACTCCCAAGTACTACGGCGCTATCGCCCACGTTGATGCCCGAAATCCGCACAGCATGGGCAGCTACCGCAGCGGGTTCTACCATGGCAGCTTGTTCAAAACTCACATTATCAGGGATTTCGTGAAGGATATGTTGCGGTATAACCAAATATTCGGCAAAAGCTCCATGCCGTTTAAATTCTTTGGGCGACACGCCAACCACCTCGCGCCCTTCGCTAAGGTTGTAACGACCTTTGAGTGTGTACCAATCGTTCAACGGATAAACTGTCGAATCGAAAGTGACACGGTCGCCTTCTTTCCAGCGGGTAACGCCTTCGCCGGTTTTCACGATGACTCCTGAGGCCTCATGCCCCATAATAATGGGCGGTTGCCGGCGTCCGGTACTTCCATCCATACCATGTACATCACTGCCGCAAATACCGCAAGCTTTTACGCGAATCAATACTTCGCCGTAAACCGGTTGTGGATCGTACACATCCCTGTAAACCAATTTGTTGTATTCTTCTAAAACAAGCGCTTTCATTTTGTCGTAGAAATATAGGCGCTCGCCATGGGATCGCCTCCTCCGGTGAGTGACAAATAACGTCCCATAACATCTTCCTTGAGTACAAAACCGGGAACTTGGTCATCCTGAAAAATGTGCAATATCCAGCCGTCCGGCAATGCGCCGACATTTCCTTTCGAGAAATCAGACCGGAAAGAGGTAGTTTGCGCATAAGCAGTTGTGAAGGAAAAAATCCAAAAAATGATAAAAATTTGATACTTTTGCATGATAATTAAACATTATTTATTTATTTTGCAAATGTATTGTATTTGGACATTGATTTTGTGTACAAAATCGATATTTTTATTCAAAAAATCGATATTAACGATGAGCAAAAAAGAAAACTTGAATCTGATTTTACTTAACGTCGCTCGTAAAGAGCATGATGCCGATTGGAACTGGAGGGGCGTAAACAGTCCATTTGCTCGTATTTACATGGTTGAAGGCGGGTTGGCTAAAGTAATTATGCCGGATGGCACGCACACAATAGAGCCTGGTTTTCTCTATCTGATTCCTGCTTTTGTCACGCATGGATATGAAAACGACAGTCTTTTTACGTTATATTATATTCATGTTTATGACGAACAAAACATATTCGACCGGCTAAGCTTCCCATTCAAAGTGACGGCAAACGAAACAGATGCAATGCTGATTCGGCGCCTGTTGACCATTAATCCCGGTAGGGAATTGAAACGCTCCGACCCCGATACATATGACAATCACCCGACATTAATGCGGAATATTGCCCAAAATGAGCAATTTCCTTTTTATACGGTTGTTGAAACGAAAGGTATTTTGTTGCAATTGTTTTCGAGATTTTTGGAGAAAGCAAGTTTTAAACAGGAATTGGTCGATAAACGGATTATTAAAGTGGTACGGTATATCCGGGAAAAAATTAACCGGAATATCGGGATTGATGAATTAGCAGCTATTTGCTACCTAACCAACGATCATTTTATACGGCTATTTAAAAGAGAAATGCAATATACTCCAATACAGTATATTAATCAGAAGAAAATAGAAAAAGCGCAATTAATGCTGATTATTGGCGAAAAATCGATCAAGGAAATCAGCTACGACCTTTCGTTTGAGAACATTTCCTACTTTTACCGATTGTTCAGGAAAATCACAGGCATGCC
Source organism: Tannerella sp. (assembly GCA_031260575.1). Lineage (GTDB taxonomy): Bacteria > Bacteroidota > Bacteroidia > Bacteroidales > Tannerellaceae > Tannerella. The sequence continues at coordinate 2,082 of JAIRJR010000041.1, read as the reverse complement.
CCCCAATAAATATAAAGAAAAATCACAAATTGAAAGATCTGAAAATTAGCATTGTATTCATGTCCGACAAAAGCTCCGGCTCTCTCTCATTGGCAAGCAAAAACAAAGTTCTTGGGCAAATTTCAAATTGTTCAACTAATTTTTATTTTTCTATTTCCAAAAAAATTCTTTACTTTGTAGGAAATTCGTTAAATAATACAGATATCGTATGGAACAGGTGCGGAAACTTCCGATAGGGATACAATCGTTTGAAATACTGAGAACTCAGGGTTATTTATACGTAGATAAAACAGCGATGGTTTACCAACTCGCTTCTTCCTACATTCCTTATTTTTTAAGCCGTCCCCGCCGTTTTGGAAAAAGTCTGTTGACTTCAACTTTCAAGGCTTACTTCGAGGGGAGAAAAGATTTATTTGAAGACCTTGCCATCTCCGAATTGGAAACAAAATGGGAGCAATATCCCGTTTTGCTTTTGGATTTGAATGCAGAAACTTTTGACAGTATCGAAAGTTTGAAAGACATCTTGTCACGTAATTTAAAAATATGGGAGAATTTATATGGAGTAGATGAAGACAGACAATCACTTTCAGGTCGTTTTGAGGGTGTGATCCGTCGTGCTTACGAAAAAACAGGCAAACGCGTAGTGGTTTTGATTGATGAATACGACAAGCCGATGTTGTCGGCCATTCTTGATAAAGAATTGTCCAATCAATTCCGTATCCTGTTGAAAGCCTTTTTCGGGGTTCTGAAGAGTTCCGGACAATATTTGCGCTTCCTGTTTCTGACAGGTGTTACCAAATTTGCGCAAGTGAGTGTGTTCAGTGATTTAAACCATTTAGTGGATATCAGTGTAGAGGATCCTTTTGCTACTCTATGTGGCATAACTAAAAGCGAAATGTTACAATATTTTACGCCGGAATTGAAAAACCTTGCCGACAAACATAAGATTTCATTCAATGAAGCAGTTTCGACAATATCGCAAAGATACAATGGCTATCATTTTACCTCTAATTCCGAAGGCGTGTTCAATCCTTTCAGCGTACTTAATGCATTGAAATTTAGCAATTTTCGGGAATACTGGTTTCAAACGGGAACACCTACCTATTTAGTGAATCTATTGAAAGAAAGCGATTATGATCTGCGTTTACTGGTAGATGGAATTGAAGTTCAACCCTCCGATTTTGTTGAGTATCGCATGGATATCAACAATCCAATTCCGATGATTTTCCAGAGCGGATATTTAACGATTGTCGGTTATGACAGCAAATATAATATGTATACATTGGGATTTCCAAATGAGGAAGTTCGATACGGTTTTATGAATTTTTTAATGCCCTATTACACGGCAGTCAACAATGGGACAGGCAGTTTTCACATCGCCAAATTTTGTAAGGAATTGGAAGCAGGCGAGACCGATGATTTTATGGAACGGTTAAAAATTTTCTTTGCCAATATCCCTTATGAGCTGAATAACAACAACGAAAAACACTATCAGGCTGTTTTTTATGTCATATTTACGTTGATGGGGCAATATATCGACACCGAAGTTCGTAGCGCCAAGGGTAGAGCCGATGCGGTCGTAAAAACGAAGGAATGCATTTATGTTTTTGAATTCAAATTGAACGGCACCGCCGAAGAAGCCATCCGGCAAATCGATGACAAAGGATATCTGATTCCGTATCAATCGGATGGAAGAAAATTGATTAAAGTGGGGGTAGAGCTGAGTAAGGAAGAACGAAATATCTATCGTTATCTCATCAATTGACTAAAATACCAACTTATTTTATTATTTTCCTGTTATTTATTCACGATAAATTTATAAATACACCGGCTTAAATACTTCTCTCCGGGGCGAAGCACGATACTTGGGAATCCGGGTTGATTAGGACTATCTGCATAATGTTGGGTTTCAAGACAAAAAGCGCCACGGTTCGTGCATGACTCCGAATTTGCCTTTGTTTCTTGCAAAAATAATTGAAATAATAACAATCTAATCGTTAAATACGAATTATTTTCAAAAAAGTATTTGGAAATTCATGCTTTTCCTGTAACTTTGTCATTTCAAACGGAAATCAATAGGTT
>JAIRJR010000008.1 GCA_031260575.1 Tannerella sp. | reverse complement strand
TTCTTTCGCCTGAGGCAGTAATGGATTGATCTTCGGGCACTTCAAATCTGTCAGTGCAGATATCTGCGATTGATTCCTTAATTGTATAGGTTTGCCCGGCTATGATGGATACACTTTCGAAAGTCAATTTATCATCAACGAGTTTTAATCCGTCTGCAATTTTTGTTGTTCCATTATAAATGGCAAATGTAAAACATCCTGCATCATCTTTCCATTCGTCATAAGGCACAATGTTCCCATCAACATCTTTGACAATTTTTTGAAATGAAATGATTCCCTTTGTTTCCTTATCACCGGGACCATTAATAGGGGTTTCTTTCTTTTCTTTTTTCAAATATTCACCAATAAATACCATGTTGATGTTAAAGAACTTACCCTTACTGTCTTTTTCAACCACCTTGGGAATAAAAAACACATAGCAGTTGTCGGCAGTTTTCGACTGTTCTTTCTGAATATAAATCGGAAAATCCCAATAATTGTTCGATTCCTTTGAAGTCAGGGTAAAACCTTGGTATTCATCGAACACCCAAGCTGCAACTTTCAGATAACCTGCATCCTTTTGCTTAGAATCCCAGATAAAGTAGATACCGGGGAAATCCGCACTGTGTGCATTTGAAGTAATCTTAGCGCCGGATGCATTTTTTCGGGTAGTGTTTTGTAACACTGCTACATTTACAGATACCTTTTTGTCATCCGCCCCATTCCATACAATGTCGCTTTCTGCTTTCTTTCTTAAGCTTAATTCAGCACTTTCTTCTTCCATTACCTGATCACGCAGGTCTTCACTACACGCGCTGAGTAAAAATACCAGCGACAACAAAAAACCACAAATTTTCAATCTCATAGAAAACTTTTTTAAAATATTAATAAATAGAAAAAATTATTAAAATATTGATAAATATTACGGGTACAAAAATAGGAATAAAATTTAGAATACAACATATTTTAAGATAATTTAACTTTTGTGTGGATTTTTCTCGAAGAATTATAAAGCGCATAAATACAGATTTGTAGAAAATGAGCTTTTGTTTTTAGTGAATTTTATTATAATATATTTTATAAAAATTATGGTGCAGACATGCTTCAGGGCTTGAAAACATGTTTTTTCATTTTTTCTCAATCTTTAACAAAAATTTTACGAATTTTCTCAAAATTCAATCGGTCGGTGTCGACTAAACTCGGGTTTCAGATTCCAAGTTCCGGGTTTCATGTTTCAGGCTTAAAAAAAACCAAATTCAAAATTTCATGTTTCTGTTTCATGGTTCGAATTCCCTCATCTTACCGTATGCCGTTTCCTCAAGATGACCAGGGTATAGATAAGTATGACAATAAATGCGATCAGAGGTACATAGAATGAGAATCTCATATCACGGTGGTCGGCTGCCATTCCCATTAAAACGGTTCCGATGGCTCCTCCTATGGGTGTCATCATTAAGATGGCGGATGCTTTTTGCGTCAAGCTGCCTAAACCCCTTATTGACAGTGCAAAGATGGTTGGAAACATAATGGATTCGAATACAAAAATCAATATGGAAGCAACAAACGATACAATGTGAATATCCATTAAGACAAGCGCCGTCATCATTACCGTACCGGTTGCACAGACAAGCAAGACTTTCTCTGCCCGGATGAAACGCATGATGGAACTGCCTGCAAACCGTCCGCACATAAACAGGAATAATCCCATGGAAAGCACCACAGACGCCACAAAATGAGGGTTGAGCGAGACGTCGAAGACATCCGTTATAAATGAACCAATCCACTGTGCCATTTGATTTTCGGTCGCATAATTGATATAAAAAGAAGCGATTGCGATTTCGGCTACTTCGTAACAAAACAAAGCGAATAGGCCGAAGAAAAACAATGGATGTGACAGCAATCCATTTTTGGAATTGAACATTGAAGAATCGTCTTTTGAAGCGGGCATCCGAGATGTGGCATGCTTTTCTTCAATCACAAATTCAGGCAATTTGACCCGTGAAAACAGGATGGCAATCAACAAGACAAACACACCGATACAGATATAAGGGATGGATATATTGGGTTGATCGACTGAAAAACAATAAGCGCCACCCAGTAAAGCGCCGAAGATACAACCCAAACCATTGAACGATTGCGCACGATTGATACGACTCGCCGCTGTCTCAGGCTCGCCAAGTAATGTGACATATGGATTTGCCGCCACTTCGAGACAAGCCAGCCCACAACCAATCACAAACAACAACATCAAATAGAACCAAAATATATACTCGCCAAAAAAAACGCTTAATACAAACGAAAAAGCTGCGCCGCCAAACAGAATTAAGCCGGTAACAACTCCATTGCGGGTGCCATATTTACGAATCAGGATACCTGCCGGAATAGCCATCAGAAAATAAGCCATGAATGTAACAAACTGGATCAGGGAGGCCTGCGTCTTGCTAATCTGAAATGTTTCCTGAAAAAATGGATTCAAAACATCCAATATGGCACGGGCAAAACCCCAAAGAAAAAAGAAAAAAGTGATCAACACAAAAGGCAACCCATAATCTTTACCTACCAATGACTGTTTATCGTGCTTCATAGAAGTTTGAATTTAAAAGTGAATCGCAAAGGAACGACTTTTTTTGATTTCTTCAAAAAAAAAGGTTATTTTTACGGTTTTAAAAAGAAGAAATGAAAGTTTCACTAACCACCATCAATGCCAAATATATCCATACATCGCTTGCCCTGCGATTGCTTTATGTGGCTAATAGAGACAGATTTGACATTTCTTTCAAGGAGTTTTCGCTCAAGGAGGATGTGGGAGCGATTGCTGATGAACTGTTGAATGCCGGTTGCGATGTGATCGGGTTGGGGGTTTATATCTGGAATGTGAAAAAGACAAGCCTGCTCGTCAGGATGTTGAAAGAGAGAAAGCCGGATTTGATTATTATTCTGGGAGGGCCTGAAGTGACCCATGAACCTGCTTTTTTCCTCGAAAACTGGCCGGCGGACTTTGTCATTAGCGGCGAGGGCGAATTTGTTCTGGGAGAATTGCTCGAAGCAATAAAGGAAAGACGAACCATTGATATAGGGGGTGTTTCTTGCCTCGAAAAAATAAGCGGGATGGTGGCAAAAGCCGACTTGGCGAAAATAGCCGCATTGCCATCGCCCTATACATTACCGGAAGACAAGGAAACGATGCGAAACAAGATTCTGTATATTGAATCGTCGCGCGGATGCCCTTTCCAATGCAGCTATTGTTTGGCGTCGCTCGAAAAAGGAGTGCGCTTTTTCCCGGAGCGTTACGTATTTGAAAACCTTGATTCCCTGATCAAAAACGGAGCGCGGCAGATTAAATTCCTTGATCGCACGTTTAATGTTAATCCGCAATATGCGCAAGCCGTTTTCGATTTTTTGTTGAGCCGCTATCGTCCCGATTTGAGTTGCCAATTTGAGGTTTATGCCGATCTGCTGCACGATCGAATGATAGAAACCCTGAATACACGCCTTCCCGCACATTTTTTTCGTTTTGAAGTTGGGATTCAGACCACCTGCCGGGCGGCAAACAGAGCCATCGGGCGAAAACAACATTTTCCGGTACTTGCAGCCAATATACGGAAATTGGTGGAGGGAGGAAAAATAGATTTGCATTTAGACTTGATTGCCGGTTTGCCGAATGAAACATTTGATCGATTCATTCAGTCTTTTAATGAAGTCTTCAGCCTGAACGCCAAAGAAGTACAATTGGGATTTCTAAAAATGCTCAGGGGAACGGCTTTGCGTAAAAATGCTGCAAAATATGGATACAGGTATGATGAAGAAGCGCCGTATGAAGTAAGGTCGCACGCCGCCATGCCGGAAGATGAACTCAACCGGATACGACAGGTAGAAAATATGTTGGAAAAATATTGGAATAGCGGACGATTTACCCGAACCATGCAATCACTTTTTGATACAACTTTTCGCGGGAAATATTTTGAACTGTTCGACGAGATCGCAACTTATATCCGTGTCAATCAGTTGTCTGTGTCAGGTTGTCAGTTGGAAGATTTATTCCGTCATCTGCACAATTTCCTGATATCTAAAGGGATTGATCTGTTTTCCACCCTGCGAACCGATTATTATCATTGTTTTACAATCCGCCCGCAAGGTTTTTGGGAGCCTGCATTCGATAAAAAAACAAAGAAAAGGCTTTTGTATGCAATTGGCAATGACAAGGATTTTTTGCGGTTGCACAATCTCAATCGAAAAATCATCGAAAAAAGGACAGCCATCGATCCGGTAACGGATGAAAATGCCGGACTACCGGAGAATGCCTACCAGCTCACCATCTTTCCCGAAGTGTTGAACAAGAAGTCTGATGGTGAACTTATTAACTCTGCTAAAGCGGAAACGGGGTTGATCCGCGTCGTATATACAAATATTCCGCAATTTGAACGGCATTCAGGGCTGCGCCTTTTTTGATCTGGTCGCTGACGACCCAAAATGTCAATCCGTTCGGATTAGCCAGGTCTTTGCGGATACGACCCACATATACAGGCTCTTTTCCGGCAATAAACAGCGGCATCGGATATTCTTTTTGGGCGGGATCATCTTGAACGACGATTCCTTCAAATTCAGTAAACGCCCTACGTGCTTCCTCAACGCTTACAGGTTGTTCGGTTTCGATCCATATCGCCTCACTGTGAGCGCGTAGAACAGGGACGCGCACACATGTTGCGCTTACTTCTATATCCGAGTGCATAATCTTGCGCGTTTCGTGATACATTTTCATCTCTTCTTTGGTATAACCATTGTCAGAGAACACGTCGATCTGAGGTATCAGGTTGTAGGCCAACTGATAGGCAAACTTTGCCACCACCGGTTCACCACCTTTTACGATTTGTTCGTATTGCTCGATTAACTCTTTCATTGCAGCCGCACCGGCGCCACTTGAAGCCTGATAAGTTGACACGTAAGCCCTTTTGATGTGCGAAATGTTTTCGATTGCCTTTAAAGCAACCACCATTTGAATGGTCGAACAATTCGGATTGGCGATGATCCCACGCGGACGAACCAATGCATCTTCTGCATTAACCTCCGGTACAACCAACGGCACATCCGCCTCCATACGGAAAGCGCTCGAATTATCAATCATCACTGTTCCATGTTTTGTGATCGTTTCGGCATATTCAACGGATGTCTTCGCTCCCGCCGAAACAAATGCAATATGGATATCTTTAAAGTCGTCGTTGTGTTTAAGTTCTTTCACCGAAAGCTGTTTGCCACCATACGTGTAAACAGATCCTGCACTGCGTGATGAACCGAATAAAACCAATTCATCCAACGGAAAATTTCTCTCATCAAGGACACTCAGAAACTCCTGTCCTACGGCGCCGCTGACACCAACAATTGCTACCTTCATTTTTTTAACATTAAATATTTGTGATCATAAAGAAATATGACTATCTTTCGCCGTTAATCCTTTTTTACCTGTAATCAGAAGGGAAAACGCAAAAACCGTGCAAATTTATGAAAAAAAAACGACTTATTTTTCTTTTCTTTTGTGTTTCGTTACTTGGCGGTCGATTATTAGCCGAAAATAACCTGCCGCAAGATATCTTGATTACTGAAATCATGGCGAATCCGGATGGGTCGACGTATTTTCCCGAAACCGGATATATTGAAATTTTCAATAACACAGCATCATCCATTGACTTGAAGGATTGGTTTTTAATAGCTGTTAATGAGGCCATTGCCTTGCCGGATTTGGTATTGTCAGCGGGACAGTATGCCATTCTTTATGAAGACGGGAAGACAATACATATTGACGCAGGAGGTTTAGCGGTACCCCTTCCTGCTTTTCCGTCAGATTTGACCAATCTGAAAATTGAAAGTCCGGATGGCACGGAAATAGATGCCGTAACGTGCCCGGCACCTACTCCCGCCCGATCGTGGGAGCGTGATGGTGATGGGAACATGTACCTGTCCAACGACTTGCGTGGAGGTACGCCCGGTTCGGTTAATTCACCCGCTCAAACTCCTCCTGTGCCTGATGTCTACCAATATGGCGATATATGGATCAACGAAGTCATGGTCAATCCGGGCGTTGCCCCATCTGAATTCGGCAATGCGGAATATGTCGAAATTTATAATGCTTCCTCTGCTGCGATTAACCTGAAAGGTTGGAAATTTATCTATCATTCAAGTGCTACGTCAAGTACTGTTTTAACCCTGCCTGATGTGTCGTTGCCCGTTGGTGGTTATGCTGTGTTGTACAGATCCGATAAAATCCTTTACGTCGACAAAGGCGGAATCGCAATCCCTTTTTCGAACTTCCCTGCCACACTCGGGAATACGGGTCGATTGTTGGAAATAAAAAGTCCCGGAGATGTCTTGATCTACGACTATACATACCCCAATTCCTCATCTTTTGTGGGGAGTTCATGGGAGCGCGACTATGCAGGGAATTACTTTCTTTCCAACGACCCGCGCGGAGGCACACCCGGTTCGGTCAATTCACCTGATAACGTAGTTGGGTGGGGCGATATATGGATCAACGAAATTATGGTCAATCCGGGAACTACATTTACACTCGGTAATGCAGAATACGTAGAATTATATAATGCTTCCGGTAACGTCATCAATCTCAGAAACTGGAAATTGATATACCATGCCAATACAAATTCAAATACAGTGGTTACCATACCCGGAATTATTTTACCTGCAGGGGGGTATGCAGTGATTTACAGGGCGGATGATAAGCTCAGTATAGATGTGGGAGGCATCGCCATTCCCATAGCAAACTTCCCGTCGACACTTGCCAACGCAGGACGGTTATTGGAAGTCAAAAACTCAAAAGATGTCTTGATTGATGCCGTCAACTATCCAAATTCTGACAACTACTCCGGCTGTTCGTGGGAACGCGATGGCAACGGAAACTATTTCCCATCGAACGACCCGCATGGAGGCACACCGGGATCCGTCAATTCTACTGATAATTCCCGTGCCGGTGATATCCGGATCAATGAAATTATGGTTAATCCGGGTGGAAACTCGACTTTAGGTGATGCCGAATATGTTGAATTATTCAATACGACCGCCTCGGCGATAAACGTGAGGGGTTGGTTTTTTATTTATCATGCAAACGCAACTTCAAGTACTGTTGTTACTTTGCCCGGTGTCACCATTCCTGCCGGAGGGTATGCTGTTTTATATCGAACCGGAGATAAACTTGTTATCGATGCCGGCGTAATCGTAATACAGGTTGCCAACTTTCCTTCTACGCTCGGAAATACCGGAAGGTTATTGGAACTAAAAAATTCGCTGAACGTATTGATTGACGCTGTTGAGTATCCAAATTCCACCAACCTGCCCGGCTGTTCATGGGAGCGCGATAACAACGGAAATTTATATCCATCAAACGATCCGCGGGGAGGTACCCCGGGCTCGGTAAATTCGTATGATAATTCCCGGAGTGGCAATATAGGGATCAATGAAATCATGGTCATGCCGGTCGGATCGAAAGTGTCTGAAACCGAATATGTTGAATTGTATAATCTTTCCCCGTCCGAAATAAACCTGCAAGGATGGAAATTGGTTTACGATTCGCGAACTGTCGTCACGATACCCGGCGTTCTTCTACCCTCAGGCGGGTATGCCGTTTTATATCGGTCGGACAGGATCATTCATGTTGATGCAGGAGGAATTCCGATTCCTTTGTCTAACTTCCCCTCTACATTAGCCAATACCGGCCGGTTATTGGAATTGAAAAATTCAAGAGACGTATTAATTGATTCGGTGACATACAGTAATTCGACGCTCATCCCCGGTTGTTCGTGGGAACGCGACAGGACGGGAACCTTTTATCCTTCCAGCGACCCGCGAGGCGGTACGCCCGGATCCGTCAATTCGTCGGATAATAGCCGCCCCGGCGATTTGTGGATCAATGAAATCATGGTCAATCCTACCGGGGCGACGGGCTTGCCGGAAACCGAATATGTCGAATTGTATAATACTTCAGACGTTGGCATCAACTTGAGAGGTTGGACATTGATTTACGATTCAAGGACAGTTGTGACTTTGCCGGGTGTTATCTTATCTGCCGGTGGGTATGCCGTTTTATATCGAGAGGGGAAAGATATCCGGATAGATGCAGGTGGAAGTGCTATACCTGTAGCCAACTTTCCTTCCACATTAGCTAAAGAAGGAAGACTTGTCGAAATAAAAAATTCAAGAGGCGTTCTGATAGATTATATGACGTATAAAAATTCTGCAAGTCTTGCCGGATGTTCTTGGGAAAGAGACCGTGACGGGTACTTTTATCCATCCAACGACCCGCGCGGGGGCACGCCCGGATCCGTAAATACGTTGGATAATTCGCGATTCGGCGATGTATGGATCAATGAAATCATGGCTAATCCTACCGGAGCAACAGTCTTGCCTGAAACCGAATACGTCGAATTGTATAATGCTTCAGGTATGGGTATCAATGTGCGAGGTTGGTCATTGATTTACGATTCAAGGACTGTCGTCATACTACCCGGCATCATATTGCCCCCGGGCGGTTATGGTGTATTATATCGAACCGGTAAAGATATCCGGATTGCGATTGGCGGTATCTCAATCCCTGTTGGCAATTTTCCGGCTACACTTGCCAATGAAGGACGGTTACTGGAACTCAAAAATTCAAAAGATATCTTGATTGACTCCGTAACCTATCCAAATTCCACAAAGAATCCCGGACGCTCGTGGGAGCGCGACCGGACAGGATATTACTATCTGTCGAACGACTCACGAGGCGGTACGCCCGGTTCGGTCAATTCGCCGACCGAAATTCCCGTTGAACCTGACTTCTCCATATATGGTGATGTATGGATCAATGAAGTGATGGCTGACCCAAGGGGTTTGAAGGAACTCCCCGAAACGGAATATATTGAATTATTGAATGCATCTGAAAGCCCTATCAACCTGCGAGGCTGGTCATTGATCTACGACGAAAGAGTCAATATGCCATTTCCTGATGTGATTTTGCCTGTCAATGGATATGCCGTTCTTTACAGGAGCAGTAAAGAGATTCTCATTGACAACGGTGGCATCGCTATTCCGGTTGCTAACTTCCCCGTGACACTCGCTAACTCCGGCAGAAAGTTGGCATTAACCAATTCTCTAAGTGTCTTGATTGACTCCATAACCTATGCTG
>JAIRJR010000415.1 GCA_031260575.1 Tannerella sp. | reverse complement strand
ACTATCGCCCCCACCGGATTAGCCTTAGCAACGCTCCAGCACTGCCAACTGACCACTGTCAACGTAATAGCAAGAGTAGCCGTGCCTGCTAATGCAAAAATCCACCAACTAAGCGGCGTTTTGTAGGCAAAGGTTTGAAGCCATTTATCCATAAAATAATACGAAACAGGCACGGCAACCACAAACGCCACAACAAACCATTTTACAAAAGTGAGGTTAAATAAAGCCATAATATCCATGATGCGGGCGCCATGTATTTTTCGTATGCCAATTTCTTTGCGCCTAACCAAACAGGCTTGAAACACTTGCCCGATCAGCCCCATGCAGGTAATCAGCAGCGCAATAACCGAAAATGAGGATATTCCTTTTGCCTGTTGCGCTTCCTTGCGGTAAAAAGCGTCGAAAACATCATCGTAAAATGCGTAACTGAATGGCGCGTTGGGATAGTCCTGTTTCCATGCTTTTTCCAACTCGGCAAGTTGCTCCGGCAAATTACCGGGTTTGAGCCGAACAGAAAGCGTACTATATCGTTGATTTTCTTTTAAAGTCAAAAGCGCAATAGGCTCCTGTTTCCTGTGAATAGATAACATGCTGAAATCGTTTACAATACCGATAATATCATAGCCTCCCCAGCTATTATACTTTTTTCCTTCGTAAGTTTGCCATCCGGTTTGTTTCAGGGCTTCCTCGTTTATGTAGCAACTTACTCCCAAATCGGAAGTCAGCAATTCTCTGCCGTCAACCAATTGTATGCCCATTGTTTCCATAAAGTTCTCATCCATAATAAGAACCTGAAACATTAAATTAAAATCTTCGCCTAAATCATTCGTAAACTTATCGTTGCCAGTATTATTAACCCGTCCGGGTGCGCCGTTGCTCAAGGCTGAACTTCCTACAAAAGCATACCGGTCAACTGTTTGCTTAAACACTTGGCGGTCGCCTGTGTAGCCAAGGTCAATCCTGATTAATTGTTCTTTGTCAAATCCTAAGTTGTAGTTTCGCGCATAGCCTAACTGTTTGTATATGGTAAACAGCGAAACCAACAGCACGACAGACACCGCCAACTGAATGGTTGTAAACGCCTGTTTCACACGCTGTTTGCCAAAACGCATAGTGCCCTTGCCGAACATGCTTTGTATATCGAAACGGGAAATAATGTAAACAGGCGCAAGCGAAGTAATCACAACAATTGCGACCAATACGGCAAGGCTCAAACCGAGCAGTGTTGGCGAAAATAAATCGCTAAAATGCAATGGCACGTTTAACAAATTCGTTTGCACAAAGGGAAGCGCGATGTATGTCAACAGCAAAGCCGGCAGATAGGCAATGGCAAACATCAGGGCGGCTTCGGAAATAAACATGGCACGCAAATGTGCTTGACTTGCTCCGTTGGCGATGCGTATGCCGATTGTTTTCAGGGTGGCTAATTGTTTTGACAACGAAAAGTTGATATAGTTGAAAATAGAAAGAAACAGAATAGCCACCGTAATAGCCAAAAAAATCATGGCTAAAGCGAGATTTCCCGACTCGGTTTTTTTTCCAACAAGGTCGGTTGCTAAGTAGGTTTCAGTCAACGGAACCAATCGTATGCTTTCCACGCCGTTTACAGGAGGAAAAGAGCGATTGACATTTTCAGCAAAATGGTCGGGATTAGCCGTACCGGAAAGTTGAACATAAATCATTTGAGGATTCCAACTCTTGCCGTTAGCAGTAGCTGTAAAGAACCGGTGCTGCGGCCTTTTGCTGTTTACAAAAAAGTCGGCTTTTGCAAAGCCGGAGTTTTCGGGCAAATCTTCAACAACGGCGCTTACGGCAAATTCTAAAAAGCCGGCAAGGTTAACAGTTTCGCCAATCACATCAAGCCTTCCGAACAGTTTTTGCGCCAACGAAGCGGCAAGAACCGCCGAATTGTCGTCGGCAAACGGCGACTGCGGGTTGCCAAGTAATGTCTTAACCGAAAACATCCGGAAAAAACTGTTGGTTACCGAACCTGTCGTAAAAGTTGTGATGAACTCATTATCTGATACGTTGCGCAAATAATCGCCTTGATTAGGAGTTGTGTAATTTAGCGTAGCCGCTTCTTCCACTTCGGGAAAGCGGTCTTTCAGCATTTCTGCCAAATCGTAGTCAATTTGCACGTTGTTGTTCTCCGCATTTGCTAACAGGTAAATGTTTTCGTGGTTCGGGAAACATTTATCAACGTTATATTCTCTATAAATGTAGAGAGCAAGAATCATGGAGGCGGTTAAGCCCAACACAAAGCCGCAGAGGTTTAACGCGGTAAACAGCCTGTTTCTTTTCAGGCTTCGCAGGTTTTGTTTGAGGGTATTGATAAGCATATTGTTATTAATTTGATTTTTTAAATTATTCTTCGTTTTGATTCAACTGTTTTTTAATTAAGGTTCTTAGTTCTTCGCGGTCGGGAAGATAGAGTTGATATTTGGACACAAACAATCGTGAACTGACATTGTGCATGGCATATTTTACCACAAGGTCGTCTTTTTCGCGTGCCAACACTATTCCGATGGGCGGATTATCGCCTTTGGTATTTTCCTCGTTTTCGAAATACCCCAAATACATATTCATCTGTCCGATATCTTCATGACCGGCTTCATCTTTTTTCAGGTCAAACAGCACAAAACATTTCAGGATACGGTGATAGAACACCAAATCTATATGATAATTCCGGTTTCCGAGTGTAATCCGGTATTGCCGTCCGATAAAAGCAAATCCCTTTCCGAGTTCGAGTAAAAAATTCTGGAGTTTTGTGATGATTTTCTCTTCAAGTTCAGATTCACTCAAATGATATGGTTCGGGTATTTGAAGAAATTCCATCACAACAGGTTCCCTGATCAGGTCGGAAGGTTTTTCAATGATTTGCCCTTGCCGAGATAATTGCAAAATACCTTCCTTATCCTTTGATGCCGCCAGACGAAAATAAAGCGATGATTTTTTCTGCCGAATCAATTCTGATGTACTCCAATTTTCATAGACAGATTGATTCAGGTAAAACGAACGTTCTAATGGATCATTAATTTTCAGTAATTCAACACAATGTGTCCAACTCAATTGGTGCGGAGCCTCCGCACCAATTGGATAGGTGACATAAAACTGCCTCATTCTCTTTAAGTTACTCAAACTAAATCCTTTTCCATGTAATAGCGAAAGATCTTTCGACAAATTTTCGAGAAGCCCTTTTCCATACACGGCTCTTGCTTCTCCTTTCTGCTCAAACTCAACAATGTATTGCCCTACTTTCCAATAAGTATCAATCAAATGACTATTTACAGCAAGTACGGCTTGTCTTTGCCCTTGTATGTACGTTTCGGATATTTGCCGAATTAGTCCCTGATAAGCAATTTCTTGATTTTTCATAAAACGACAGTTT
>JAIRJR010000406.1 GCA_031260575.1 Tannerella sp. | reverse complement strand
CACATAATTAAATCACTATGAAGGTAAAAGTCTTATACGATTCGATGATTAGCTGCGGATTACTATGCTGCACCCTGTCGAAGGCACAGGAAACATTGCCGAACTATACACAAGCGCGTAAATTTGCCGGTAAGGCAATCGAACAATTGCTGTTTTCACAAACAGTTAATCCAAACTACTTCAATAAAGGAACGAAGTTCTGGTATGAATACAAAACCACTCAGGGATCAAATTGGTATGTCGTTGACCCTGAACAAGGAAGGAAACAACCCTTGTTCGATTTGGACGAACTGGCGGCCGAAATTACAAGAACGACAAAAGACCCGTTTGAAGCGAAACAGTTGCCTGTCAAAAATTTAACTCTTGAAGAAGATGATCGTACTTTTACTTTCGATGTGGTCTCAAGCGCCAAAGACACTTTTTATTTCACGTACGACTACATGACCCGTACGCTCGATACCCGAAAGGAAAAGACGACTCCGCAGCGGTGGGGAAATATATCGCCCGACAAAAAATATGTAGTCTATGCCAAAAATCTGAATCTATATTATATGAGCCATGAAGATTTTGAACGGTTGAATAAAAACCCTAAAGATTCGACAATTACCGAAATCGCCCTTACAACGGATGGAATAGAAGACTTCGCTTTCGGGATGCCGCGCAACCGGATGAATGCCGATTCGCTATTAGACAACCGACGCAGGCAAGTATCCGGGGTATGGTCGCCGACCGGACGTTATTTCGTTTCTACACTCACCGACAACCGAAGCGTCAAGGATTTGTGGGTGATTAACTCAATCGCCAATCCCCGTCCGACCCTCGAAACCTATAAATATCAATTGCCCGGCGAATCCGCTTCGCCCGTATCATATCTCTATCTGTTTGATATAGAAAACAAAACCCGTAAAGAGATCGGTACGGAAGCTTTCAAAGACCAGAATATCAACGTAGGCAGCCGTCCACGCGACAATGCACAGTCGCCCGGCGTATGGTTAGGCCGGAATGACAGGTTCTATCTCACACGCGTAAGCCGCGATATGAAACGGGTAGATATTTGCACCTATACGCTGGGCGATGATTCCATTCGTACTGTGATAGAAGAACGGCTGAACACCTATATCGAAACCAGGCCCTTAGCCGTGACAGATAATGGTGCAGAGTTGATTCAATGGAGCGAGCGCGACGGTTGGGCGCACCTCTACCTCTATGATGCAGACGGGAAACTGAAAAATCGGATTACGAAAGGCCCCTGGCACGTTGACCAGATTAAACATGTGGACAGCAAAAACCGTGTCGTATATTTCGTTGCCAACGGACGGGAAGCCGGCGATACAACTCCCTACTACGAACATCTGTACCGCGTCAATTTCGACGGCTCCGGCCTTAAACTCCTTACGTCGGGTGACTATTTTCATGCCACTTCGCTCGACAGGGAAGGACGTTTTATCGTAGCCAACTATTCGCGCGTAAATACAATTCCGGCAACCGCGCTCTACGACAATACGGGACGCAAACTGTTGGATTTGGAAACGTGCGATCTCTCACAACTGTTTCAAACAGGATATATGTTTCCGGAGCCATTCACGGTAAAGGCTGCCGACGGTATCACCGACCTGTACGGCGTCCTGTATAAACCCTACGATTTCGACTCTACCCTGATTTATCCCGTTATCAACTACGTATATCCCGGCCCGCAAACCGAAAGCGTCAATTATACTTTTGCGTCCCCCAATCCCCGTACCGACCGCCTGGCGCAAGCCGGTTTTATTGTCGTTACGTTCGGACACCGCGGCGGGCATCCAAGCCGCTCCAAATGGTATCACAACTATGGATACGGCAATTTGCGCGACTATCCCCTGGTTGACCATAAGGCAGGCATCGAACAACTGTGCCGCCGGTATAGTTATATGGATATCGACCGTGTAGGTATTCATGGACAGTCGGGCGGAGGATTTATGTCCACAGCGGCGCTGTTTCAATACCCGGAATTCTTCAAGGTAGCTGTTTCATGTGCCGGAAACCACGACAACAATATTTATAATCGCGCATGGAGCGAAAAACATCATGGCGTAAAAGAAACGGAAAAGAACGATGATACCATATTCGACATCAAAGTCCCATTTAACCAGGAATTAGCCAAAAACATGCGCGGACACCTGCTGCTTATCCATAGCGAAATAGACAATAACGTACACCCCGCCAATACGATTCGCGTAGCAAATGAACTGATCAAAGCCGGCAAACGCTTCGAAATGCTTATCATGCCCACCCAACGCCACGGTTTTGCAAACTACAACGAATATTTCTACTGGCGCATGGTCGACTTTTTCTCGCTCCACCTTCTTGGCTATCAGGAAACGGGAGCGGATATTAAAGATATTTACATTGGACCGGCAGCGGCAGGGCAGCAGGACAATCAGGAATAGTGGTTAGGTGTTTTAACCCGTGATTCACATAATTATATAAAATCAAGCAAATAATCAGTAATACTTAAAAACATGAATACATTTTGCTGTGAAATTTGGCAGGAAATTACAGTTTCTTTTATAGGCGCTTTCTTTGGATTTGGATTTGCTTTATTCATAGAGCATTGGATAATTTATAGAGATAAAAAGAAAGAGAAACAAGCATTTAAAGAGGAAATGGATAATAAGATTGAATATTTTAAAAAATTACTTGAAGATACAAGAAAAAAATCAAACGAACAAGTAGAATTAATTCAACAAAATATTAAACAACAGAGTAAAAATTATCTATACCCTGTACCGTTGAAATATATTTTTATGAATTGTTTTATAAGACTGAAAAATATTGATTTGCAAAATCCGCTCAACATGGAAAAACGGTTGAATATTTGCATTTTTTGGAAATTTATTTTGTGAGTTGGAAAACATTTTTTACTTTTGCATTCGAATATAATTACGTATGAGGATTTTTGTTTATCGAGCATTGGTTGAATACTATACACAATTTCCCGACGCAAAGCCTGCTTTGGAAGATTGGTATAACAAAACGAAAGAAGCAAAATGGCACAATTTTGCTGAAATGAAAAAGAGTTTCAATTCGGTTGATGCAGTTGGAAATAAACGATTTGTGTTCAATATTAAAGGTAATACCTATCGTTTGGTGGCTGTTGTATTATTTGTTCCCAAATATGTTTACATACGCTTTATTGGCACACATACGGATTACGAAAAAATAGATTGTTCAACGATATAATTTTGGAAATATGAACCGAATCACTAACGACAGAGAATATTACTCTATAACCAAGCGCATTGACGAGTTGCTTTCAATCGTAACGGACGAAAACTATGACATTATTCCGGAAGCGATAGAGTTGGATTTTCTTTCCGGTTTAGTGGAAGAGTACGAGAAAACACATTATCCGGTAGCCATACCTGCTCTTGCAGAAGTACTGAAACTTCGCATCTACGAAATGGGTATCAATCAGGGACAACTTGCGGCGATTTTACATGTAAGTCCTTCGCGTATAAGCGAATATTTATCCGGTAAAGAACCGACATTACGCGTAGCCAAAGCAATGTACGAAAAATTATCTATCAGCGCAAATACGATTTTTGGCGTGAATCCAGGCTATGGCAAGGCTGAAAGCCTTGAATATATTAGCGCTGCGGCATTTTAATTCCGTCGAACAACACATTCGCATTAGAAATTAACCAAAGACAAAGAGCGGATTTGCAAAATCCGCTCAACATGGGGGACTTATGGAGATAATTTCATCAGCTAAATTGAAACACTACCATATTTTTATATCCTAAGCATCGCAGCAGGAGGAATATTCAGCGTATGGCACAACAGACGCGCCATTTTCAAGGTAGGCTCTGAACGACCTGAAATATAGTCATTTATCCTCGATGGGCTCACTCCTGTCTCAAAGGCAAGTTGTTTTTGCGTCATTCCTCTTTCTTCTAATGAAGATTCTATCAATTCCGATACAGTAGGCTTTTCAATCGGGAAATGCTCTTTTTCGTAGGCAATTACGATATCAGACAAAACAGAAAGCTCAACAGTATTTCTTTAGAAGCATCAATTTTAGTAAAAAACGGCTTACTTTCTGAAAACGATATTATCGGACAACAGGGATTTATGGATGCAACCGGGCGAATATCCGTCGGCACAAAAATTAATTTGAAAACGGTGCAACTCGGCGATAAAAAATTGAAAAACGTTGAAGCAACTGTTATTGAAAATCCTAATGCACAATGTTTGTTGGGCCAAACCGTATTATCGCGCTTTGGCAGATACACCATAGATAATCAGAAAAAGGAAATAATTTTTGAATAATGCAAAATTTCATCTACTTTTGCAACTTTCAATTCTAACAATAACAAACTATGACATCTTATCAACAACTATTAGAAAAACAAAGGGCGTTTTTCGCCACAGGCAAAACAAGAGACAGGGAAGTTCGTATCGAACAGTTAAACAAACTCCGCCAGGTTGTAATCGAAAAACACAAAGATATTGAGAAGTCTCTGTATCAGGACTTGAACAAATGCGAATTCGAGGCATTTGTGACAGAAGTTACTGCGATAATAGATGAAATAACCTGTGCCGTAGATAATTTGGAGTCGTGGACAAAACCCGTAGAGGTGGCAACTTCTTCGCTCTTCGGTCAGGCCGAAAGTAAATACCATTACGAACCGTATGGCACGGTTCTGCTTCTAAATACGTGGAATTACCCTTTTGTATTATGTTTCAAGCCGCTTGTCGGCGCTTTGGCGGCAGGTAACTGCTGTAT
>JAIRJR010000043.1 GCA_031260575.1 Tannerella sp. | reverse complement strand
GAATCGGCCTGTTCCATGCCTTCGACCATATAGCGGTATTCGGGAAGCAGGAGCGCCGTTCCGGCATAAGCAGCATCCACATGCAGCCAAACATTATACTTTGTGCAAATGGCAGCGATGTCCGACAAAGGGTCTACGGCTACTGTTCCTGTTGTGCCAATAGCCGCAACGACACAAATGGGTGTTAAGCCTGCCTTGATATCGTCACTTATGGCTTTTTCCAATTTTTCGGGAATCATCCGCTTTTCTTCGTCGGTTTCAATCCTTGCAAGGTTGTTCCTTCCAATACCTGCCACTCCGACACCTTTCTCGATGGACGAATGTGCTTCCGACGAACAATACACCCGAAGCCCGCCGGGCACACCATCAAGATTCGACCGAAATTGGGTCGCTTTTTCCCTTGCGGTAATGATAGCAACCAATGTGGCTGACGATGCGCTATCCTGTATTACGCCCGTAAAACCGTCCGGCAGTCCGGCGGCGGCACCCATCCATTCGGCCATCCGCTGCTCCAGCTCTGCTGCGGCAGGCGAAGTGTCCCATACCATGCACTGCGCACCAATGGCCGCCGTAACCATCTCGCCCAAAAGCGACTCATACGAACTGTTGGCGGGAAAATAGGCATGAAACGAAGGGTGTTGCCAATGAGTGATTCCCGGAATGATGACCGCATCCAAATCATGCAAAATCGCATCCATCGCTTCCCCCTGAAGCGGCGCTTCCGAAGGGATTTTGTCATAAATTTCGCGTGGTTTCACATGCGATTTTACGGGCAGTTCGTGCAACCGCTCGAAATAGCGGTCTATCCAGTCAAGCGCCTTACCGGCTTCTTCTCGAAAATTCTTACGTGCTATCATAAATTTGTTATTGTATATCTGAAACATTCCACATCCAAATATTACTGTCAATGACAACCTTATACATGTTGTTTACTTTTGTTGTATCTTTCTAATCTTACTTCCTCCAGTGTTTCAGTAATATCTTCCATAGATAATTCGTCGGCATCTATCGTATTCAATAGGTTTTCCATTCGGTCGCAAAGCAGCGATTTTTTTAATATACTGTACATTTCCAACTTATCCGAAATACTTAATTTCTGTAACAAACCAACAAATTGATTTTTTTCTATATTCAACTGCAATGTTTCCATAACATTATTTTATAATACAACTGCAAAGGTAAGAAACAAATAAGAATTAGCCGCTAATCAATGTCGAAAAAAAAGCGAACACTTTACAATGTTCGCTTTTCTGCAATTTAAGGGATTGCCATACAGGATTACGAATCGGAAAATTGGACGAATCCGGTTCAACTCTGGAAGTATATCAATCTGCACATTGTTCACGTAATCAATCATGTGAGTGAAGATAAATTAGAAAACCAATGGATTTCGGCGAAAGGTGAAAAAATATCCTTAAAAAATATGATTACTGACTATTTACGGCATATTAAACTGCATCTTGGTGAAATAGAAGAATTGGCTAATTTATAGAAAATAATGGACAGGCAGTAATTGGCGTTTTTATACCGGCTGAAACGTTTTTTCAGCCGGTTTTGCCGGTTCTCAGCTTCAATATAAAAATCCAAATAGCCAAAGCGGAATTTCATTGCGATAACCTATTGTCAAGCCGTCAAGAGCAAGATAGGCATTGCTTAAATCTTTGATTTGTTTCGTGCTTTTATTTTTGCCGCCAATTTCAAAATAATACTTTCCGTCAACACAAAAATCCGTTTGTTCATTATAGATAACTTTATGATTTTGTTGAACTTGATTAAAGAAAAATGTTTCTCGCAAATTACCTGTTTCCGGGTTTTCTGCCGAAAGGGCATAACTGTAATTGGTGTTTTGCAAATATATTTTTTCGGGCTTTACCATTTGCCGTATGCCTGTTGCCTTTTGTTTGAGTAGCAAAACACTGTGCGCTTTTTCAAGCAATTGAAGATAATTCATTAAACTTTGTCGAGTTACATCAACCATTTGGCTTAATTGTGAAATATTAGGCGTAAATGGCACCATTTCGGAAAGTATATAAAACAATTTTTTGATTCTGTTAATTGAGTAAAAATCAACGTTTTCTACATTTGGCAAATCTGATTCAATGATCGTGTTGAAAGTTTGTAAAACGCGCTCGCCATAGCCGTTTATGTCTTCTTGATAATAAGGATAATATCCGTATTGAAGATACTTTTGAAAAGCCGGCAAAGGCGTGAATTCTCTTGTCAGTTGTTGTGAAATGGAAATATGATTTTCTAAAATTTCTTCAAGCAAAAATGACTCTTGCGACTTATTGAGCAAGCCTTCGTAAATTAAAAATTCACGAAAAGACATTCCATATAACTGATAATGCCTCACACGACGGCTAAAATCCGCATCTGCCTTAAAAATCTGCAACATGGATGAACCTGTAAAAACAACTTTTAATTTCGGGAAATCATCATAAATATTTTTGATTTCCTGCGCCCAGGTGGGATATTTGTGTACTTCATCAACATAAAGTTCTTTGCCTCCAAACGAATAAAAATCATCGGCAAGCGAGTATAAATTGTTGATACTGAAATAAATATTATCCAAGCTTGTATACAATACATCTTGTGGATTGTTGCCATAGTGTTCTTTTATATGTTGCAACAACATAGTGGTTTTACCTGTTCCGCGAGCGCCTGTAATGGCTATCAGTCGATTATTCCAATCAATTTGACCTTTCAGATAGCGTTTAAAGCGCATATCTGTTTCTTCTAATTTGCGATAAAACGCCAAAAATAACGGTTTCATATCTCAAAAATTTTTTGCAAAGATACAAAATGTATTTTACAAAATGCAAAAAAAGCATTTATTGTGTTTTGAAAAAAGCAAAAGCAACATTGATTATCCAAAATCTTTTGGGGTTTTTTGCCGGCTGAAACGTTTTTATTTTTTTCGCTGTTCGTTTATTATCTTTCCAATTTCCGAAATAAATGTTTCAGCAGGGTTGATGAGCGGTAAAACCATCTCTTGTTTCACATCAACCCAAACATCATAATCGCCTTTTTGTCGCAACTCGAATAGTTTTCGCAGTACTAACGCCGTTTCAGCACTGATTCTCTGTGTTTGCACAAAATGAAGTCCGAACAGGCCGATTAATCCCGAATGAGTTTTGGTTTGATGTCCGCTGTGTATCATCAACGCCATTGCAGCATAATAGCAGGCATAATAAAGACGGTTAGCGGCAGTACGCCACAGTTTATTATCTATTAAAACACTAATTTCAGTATAGGTTTCATTCGCTTGCCGTAATCGTATTTTAACAACAGCGTCTTTTTCTTCCTGACTTAATCCCATGTTTTTTTTTCAAGTTATTGTGATTCCTTCGAGTTCAACTTCTTTGTAGAAAGGCGTAAAACTTCGCTTTTTCCAATCGTTTTCGGTGTAGAGTTTTGAACTGATGTACGTTCCGTAATTCCAGCCTAATTTGGCAAACGGGTCGCCATAGCGGCATTCGTCTTCATAAGTTATTTCATCTTTATCAAGCAATAACAACAAATCCCAATCCGACTCATCGTGTGTATCGCCACGAACTTGCGAGCCGAAAAGTATGACCCTTTCGTCGGGCAGGATTTGCCGTTTTAGTTGGCGTATCTGTTCAAATATTTGGGCATCCATTGCTGTTGCAGTTAATCTGTATGATACATTTATAAACTGCAAAAATACGGTTTTTTTTCTGATTTGCAAAATGGACGCCTGTCAGTTCCGAATATGTGTATTGCTCATTAATCATATTCTATCATACAAATTATATACAATCACAGTTCAGACATTTTTCAGCTAATATTGTTCCTGAATTCGTTGGGGGACAGCCCGGTCATCTTTTTGAAAATACGCGCCTGACGTCCTTCGCGCGACATCCTGTTATTGTATTCATCCTCCAAATCGATAAAACGGTTTTTCAACAGCGGAATTGCTTGTTCGTACTCGTCACGCAGTAACAGATTGCGTCCGAGGTTGCCCTCGGCAATGCCTGTCCAGATTACCGGGGAAGGATTATTAAGCAATAAAAACCCGTTCACTTGCTCCGAGGCCTGAATAATGGAGCGGAAAAAATGGTCTGAGCGGTCAAGGTCGTTGGTTGCGTAACGCCAGATAAGACCCTGTGCCGTTGCCAT
>JAIRJR010000374.1 GCA_031260575.1 Tannerella sp. | reverse complement strand
AGCGCTTCCGGAATTGGTAAAAGCCGTTGTGAGTGAGCAAAACGGGTTGGCGGCGCCGAACATCAATCTGAAAAAGGACTGCGTGATACTCTTTCAGGGAGATTCGATTACCGATGGTGGACGCAATAAAGAAAGTAATGACTGTAACACACTGCCCCAGTTAGGCAATGGATATGCCTTGTTCACTGCTACGCAGCTGTTGAAAACGCATGCCGATAAACAACTGAAAATCTATAACCGCGGCATCAGCGGTCATAAGGTTTTTCAATTGCGCGACCGTTGGGAGACGGATGCATTGACATTCGTGCCGGATGTTTTGAGTATTCTGATCGGAGTCAATGACTATTGGCATACGCTAAGCAGCGGATATAAGGGGACAGTCGGGATTTATGAAAACGACTTGCGTGACTTGCTGAAATACACCAAAGAAAAGTTGCCGAACGTGCAATTGGTATTGTGTGAGCCTTTTGCTGTGAAAGGAGGTTCGGCAATCGACGAGCCGAGATGGTTTCCCATGTTTGACGCTTACCGAATTGCTTTGAAAAAATTGGCCGGTGAATTTAATGCAGTGTTCGTACCTTTCCAATCTGCTTTTGATGCTGCTTCCAAACTTGCTCCGGCGCGTTATTGGGCAGCCGATGGGGTTCATCCGGATTTGCCGGGACGGCAATTGATGGCTGATGTTTGGTTGGAAGCCACCGGATTGAAATAATTGTGTGATGAATGAATACAAAAAGCTGATATTAATCACCAACGACGATGGTATTGAAGCAAAAGGCCTCAACGAATTAATAAAATGCCTGAAAGGTTTGGGCGAATTGGTTGTGTTTGCGCCCGACGGTCCGCGTTCAGGCATGTCGGGCGCCATCACTTCAACACATCCAATCACTTATTCATTGATACACAAAGAAAACGGGATAACCGTCTACACTTGTACAGGTACCCCTGTTGATTGTGTCAAATTGGCACTCAATGAAGTATTGGATTGCCTGCCAAACCTGATCGTATCCGGAATTAATCATGGCGGCAATCAAGCCATAAGCGTACATTATTCCGGCACAATGGGCGCTGTGATCGAAGGTTGTATTTTTAATGTTCCCTCAATCGGCGTTTCACACTTGAGTCACGAACCGGACGCCGATTTCTCGGAAGCATGCCGTTTTGCCCGGATGCTTGCCGAAAAGATATTAAACGAAGGTCTTCCGTATGGAACTTACCTCAACCTGAATGTCCCTGATGTCGAACGTGTCAAAGGTTTGGCAGTGTGTCGCCAGGCAGGAGGCCGTTGGATCAATGAATACAATCCAATCGTAGGGAAAGATGGGAAAATGGAATATTGGTTGGGAGGTGAGTTTGAAGATTGCCACTCAAAAGACCCGGATTATGACATTAACCGTTTGGATGCCGGATATGCCTCGTTAGTCCCCTGCCTGATTGATGTAACGAATCACAATTACCTGGAAATATTGAAAAAATGGGAAATATCCGGGATTGATAAGTGATGGAAAAACTAATCGTAGTCGTATCAAAACATCATAAATTTGGTTGGAAATTTGCGATTCATTGGGCAAAAGAAATAACTGACGGCAGTGTAGAGATTTTGGGTGTGCCGGATGCCAAAAAAGAAGCATCAAACATTGCCGCCATCTTCAAGAACTCAGGCATTGTAGAGACGGAGCATGATCCATCTCTGAAAGGAACGCCGGAAATCACCCTGCAATTGATCAAATTAATGAATGAAGTGTCCGACGTCTCACTGATGAAAGTGTATTCACGGCAAAAAAACATGACACTATTTTTGAACGAAGTCACACAAGAGACGATCAATCAAACAATTCGTCCGCGTATTGAAATCAACATCCGCCGTGTTATCCTGTTGCTTCCCCAATCGGGTTTGCCTGTTTATCTGCGTGAAACCCTTGCCGAGAAAACACTTTTTCCAACTAACCGCATCGAAATACTTCCGTCGCCTTCGCGCTGCCTATTCAATTTCATAAAAGATGAAAAAGGTCTGCGCTATTATATTTCTTTGACCAACGAAAAAGATGAAATATCGCTGCAAAGCAAACCTGTTTGTGTTTTGTCACAAGAACCATGCATTGTCTTGCTGAACAACAACATACATAAAGTCGAAAACATGGAAGCTAAAAAATTGATTCCATTCTTCGACAAACCGTACATTCCTGTTCCGGCTGCAACCGAACAAATGTATATCAAAAATTTCATCCTGAAAATAATACCCAAATATGAAGTGAGTATTGAAGGACTTGAAATGACTGAATTGTCGCCTTCCCGTAAAGCCGTTTTGACCTTATCGGATGATTTCTATCAGCAAGCCACTTTAATCCTTCATTTTCATTACAATAATCACAAAATCAATCCGGCGCTGCGAAAGACTAAATTTGTTGAACTGAAAGAAAAGGATGGAAACGAAACGATTTGCTGGTTTCAACGTGATCCGGATTGGGAAAAACGACTCATCAACAAACTGATCGGGTTGGGTTTGAGATTGGAAGGAGATAACAGGTTTTATACAAAATCCATTTCGTTAGGTGCTAAAGGGTTGGCTGCCGATGTTCAGATCGAACCGGTAGTTCAACAGCACAAAAGAGCGGAATTGCAAATTCCGCTCAACGCAGGAGAGAAACACTCCCCCTTCGAGGGAATTGTAGGGGGGGTGGGCTTAATTAGTTGGCTGAATGAACACAGACATGATCTTTCCGAATTCTCTATCGAACAGGCCATTGGCAAAAATTACTATATGGGAACCATCCGTCTGGAATCAAGATTAATTCGCAAGATCGACTGGTTTGATCTCAGCGTTGATGTCATATTGGAAAATTTCAAAATTCCTTTATACCGTTTCAGAAAGCATATTTTAAATGGGAAAGTCGAATTTGTATTGCCCGACAAAAGCGTTTTCGTTCTGCCTGAAGAATGGTTCTACCGTTTTTACACACTTTTTATGCACGGAATAGAAACGGACGATGGAATTCGGATTCCAAAAATGCTCGTGGGCTTATTGAACGAGTCGATCTGTGAAATATTTCCCGAAACACAAAGATTGGAAATTCTCAAAATAAGGCAATTACCCGATGAGCAGCCGGTCGCATCGCCTTATCTCAACTCCATCCTTTACCCTTATCAAAAAACGGGTTTCCACTGGCTGACCCATTTATACCATTACGGGCTTGGAGGATGTTTAGCCGATGACATGGGACTTGGAAAAACGCTGCAAACCATCACCTTATTGGATTACATCTATTCTCAATCCGATAAAATAGAAATGCCTCCCTCTACCGACGGTCAACTTTCCCTGTTTCCTGCATTTGCATCGACAATTCCGGCATCGTTGCTTGTAGTTCCCAAATCACTCCTACACAACTGGCACAATGAATTGAAGAAGTTTGGCGCTGATTTAAAGGTATATATCCATGCCGGAAATAAACGGATCCAAACGAAGGAACTCGTAAAACAATTCGATCAATACCAACTGATCATCACTTCCTACAGTATCGTACGAATGGATATTGACTACTTCAAAGCATATCCGTTCTTTTATGTCGTTTTAGATGAAAGTCAGTACATTAAAAATCCGGATTCCATCCTTTACGCATCCATCAACAAACTGAAAGCATCGCACCGGCTTGTTCTTACGGGAACTCCGATAGAAAACTCCCTGACAGACCTTTGGGCGCAGTTCAATTTTATCAATCCCGGATTGCTGGGCGATTTTTCGTTTTTCAAAAACAATTATATCCAACCCATTAAAGAGAAAAACAAAACAGTTGAAAAATCCTTACAGCAATTGATTCAACCGCTTTTTCTCCGAAGAACAAAAGAGGAAGTCGCTCCCGACCTTCCTGCTCTGTTCCAAGAGATTGTCTATTGCGACATGACTGAATCCCAACAGGAGATTTATGAATTGGAGAAAAACCGCATCCGGAATACGTTGTTCGACAATCAAGAAAACCGCGTCAAAAATAATTTAATTATGTTGAAAGGATTAATGCGTCTTCGATTGTTAGCCAATCATCCGGTTTTGGTTGATTCCGACTATCAAATGGATGCAGGCAAGTTCGATCAAATCATCCTCAGCTTTGACAGTTTGCGGGCAAGCGGGCATAAGGTGTTGATTTTTTCTTCATTTGTCAAACACTTGAAATTGCTGTCCGCTAAGTTCGATCAGGAAGGGTGGAAGTATGCGATGCTGACCGGTCAAACGGAGGACCGTGAAGCAGAGATAGATAAGTTCGCCCAAAACAACGATGTCCATTGCTTTTTCATCTCGTTGAAAGCCGGAGGCACCGGGTTGAATCTGACGGCTGCGGGTTACGTATTTATCATCGACCCGTGGTGGAATCCGGCAGCCGAAGCGCAAGCATGCAGTCGCGCCCATCGCATCGGTCAGGATAAAAATGTATTTGTTTACCGTTTCATCTCCTGCGATACGATCGAAGAAAAAATCATCCGCCTTCAACAATCTAAATTGCAGTTATTTGACACCTTTATCCCATCCAACAACCCGCTGGATCAACTCGACAGCAAAGAGGTAGAAGAATTGTTCAGGTAGTGATCTCTACAAATTACATTGAGATGCGGTTGCCCGGCTTTTTCGAAATTATTGTTTTGTTTTTTCAAAAAAAACCGTACCTTTGCGGGTTAACGGCATTTTGGGAGAAAACGCTTCGTCTCAAATGGTATAATGATGATTATGGGAAAAATAATTGCGATTGCAAATCAGAAAGGAGGAGTAGGCAAAACAACTACAACCATTAACTTAGCGGCTTCGTTGGCTGCTTTAGAGAAAAAAGTGTTGGTAGTTGATGCCGACCCTCAAGCCAATGCGTCCTCAGGGTTGGGTATTGATATTAAAAGCCTCAACACTTCGCTTTATGAGTGCATCATCAACGGTGACGATCCCGAAAAGGCTATAGTGTCTACCGAATTGGAAGGATTGAATGTATTCCCTTCGCACATCGACCTGGTCGGGGCGGAGATCGAAATGCTTTCGATGGAACGAAGGGAATATGTATTAAAAAAATTGATAACCCCTTTTAAAAATCTTTACGATTTTATCCTGATCGACTGTTCGCCTTCGTTGGGATTAATCACCATCAATGCCCTCACGGCAGCCGACACGGTAATCATTCCCGTACAATGCGAGTATTTTGCGTTGGAAGGCATCAGTAAACTGTTGAACACGATTAAGATTATCAAATCACGATTGAATCCGGACTTAGACATTGAAGGATTCCTGATTACGATGTATGATTCGCGCTTGCGGGTAGCCAATCAGGTATATGAAGAAGTAAAACGGCCATTCAAGGATCTTGTGTTTGATACGGTTATTCATCGGAATGTCAAACTAATAGAAGCCTCAAGCTTTGGTAGGCCTATCTTGTTTTACGATGCCGAATCAAAAGGCTCTACCAATCACATGCAATTAGCCCGGGAATTAATTGAAAAAAATAAATAATGCAATGGTAAAACCAAATAAAAACAGATTGGGCCGCGGCTTAGATGCCTTGCTGACAATGGATGATTTGAAAACAGGCGGATCTTCTTCTATCAATGAGATTGATTTACATAAAATTGTGCCGAATCCCAACCAACCCCGTTCGATTTTTGAAGACGAAACATTGGATGAATTGGCAACATCCATTCGTACATATGGCATTATTCAGCCCATTACACTGAATGAAATCGATGCGGATCAATATATGATTATTGCCGGAGAACGCCGGTACCGGGCAGCGCTCAAAGTCGGGCTTGCACAGATTCCGGCCTATATCAAAACGATTTCCGACGAGAATACCGCCGAAATCGCTTTGATAGAGAATATCCAAAGAGAAGATCTGAATGCCATCGAAATCGCCTTAGCGTATCAGAAATTGATTGATTCAAATGGTTTTACACAAGAAAAACTGGGCGAGAGGGTCGGCAAAAAACGGGCTACCATCGCGAATTATCTGCGATTGCTTAAATTGCCTGCCGAAATTCAATTGGGTTTGAAAAATAAATTGATTGACATGGGTCACGCCCGGGCTTTGATCTCGATTGACGACCCGGAAATTCAAATCGCACTCTATGAACAAATACTTGTTCAAGGATTATCGGTCAGAAATGTTGAAGAATTGGTAAGGAATGCGACTGAAGAAATCCTGCAGGAACCACCCGACTCACCCAATGCGCGACGTAAGCAATTGCCTGACGAATATAAGTCATTAATGGAGCATTTATCAGCTTTCTTCCAAGCCAAAGTCAAACTGACCTATAATGATGAAAATGGGAAAGGAAAAGTGACCATTCCATTCAATTCGGAAGAGGAATTGGAGAAGATTATCAGTTTATTAGACCGGATGAAAGAGGCTTAATGCTGAATGGTGATTAACGGTTGGCGGCTTTGAATATGAATAATAAGGAATTGTGTGAAGGATAATTACAGGATAATCGGCACTGCACTCGCTATGGTAGTTTTGAACGGTTTCATGTTTGTAGTTATGTCGCAAGAGGCTGATGTCATGCAACATGATACGACAAAGGCGGTTCAAAGCTCATGGTTTAACATCCAAACTTCAAACGATACCGTAGCTGTGGATTTTGACAAGGATTCAATTCTTTTATATGATTATCAGCTTTCCGATTCAATCATTTCCCCCATCCCCCGTTCCTTCAAACCGAATCCGAATAAGGCCGTTCTCTATTCCGCCCTTTTCCCGGGTTTAGGCCAGATCTATAACCGGAAATACTGGAAATTGCCCATTGTCTACGGCGGATTTATGGGATTAACGTATGCCATTACATGGAATAATAAGAATCTTCAGGATTATGGCACAGCCTATAAAGATCTATCGTACGATTTGATTCATCATCAGGATGACCCCGAAAGCTGGCATCAAAGCTGGAAGAATTTTATCGCTGCCGGTGTGGAGCCGGCTACCCGTTTTACTACCAACTTCAGGGATCAACTGAAAAGAGGTCGTGATTTATATCGCCGGAATCGCGATTTGTGTTTGATCATGACTGCCGGTTTATATTTATTATGTATGGCTGATGCGTATGTCGACGCCCAACTGTTCGACTTTGATATATCAGAGGACTTATCCATGCGTCTTGAACCGGTCATTAATCCCGGCTTAAACAACAGCATCAGGTTATATGGTTTAAATTGTAGCATTAAATTTTAATTACAGATGAAACAAAATATATCTCTTATTATTCTCTTACTGAATTGGTTTGGTTTTATCGTTACGGCACAGGATTTCGAAGATAACGATTTTTTTTCGACATTATCATCCGATTCTCTTTTTACGGACGCAGGTATGATTCCGGAAATATTGGATGAGAATATAAACAGTTTATTAGATAGTTGGCATGCACAATATTTTTCAAACACTTTAGATTATTGTATTGATGATGAGGATGTCACCTTTCCGCACGAAGTGTATTGGGAACGGCTATCCAAACTACCCTGTATCATTCCAATGGAGTATAACCGGCTTGTTCGCAATTGCATAGATATTTATTCGAGCAGGCGGCGTGAACTTGTCAGGTATATGATGGGGATGGCAGGTTTGTATTTCCCTGTTTTCGAACAAATTTTAGATCAATATGGTCTTCCGCTCGAACTGAAATATTTACCGATCGTAGAAAGTGCACTGAAACCAACTGCATTATCTCGCGTCGGCGCTGCCGGGTTATGGCAATTTATGCTGCCAACGGCAAAAGCCTATAGTCTTGAAGTCAATAGCCTTATCGATGAGCGCTTGGATGTGGTTGAGGCAACTCATGCAGCATGTAAATATTTAAAGGATATGTATGATCGCTTCGGCGACTGGCATTTGGCGATAGCAGCCTATAATTGCGGGCCGGGCGGTGTCAACAGGGCAATTCGCCGCTCCGGTGGCAAAACAAACTTCTGGCAGATCTATCCGAACCTGCCGAGAGAAACCCGCTCGTTTGTACCGTTTTTTATTGCTGCAACCTATATTATGAACTATCATTGTGAGCACAATTTATGCCCGATGCAAATATCACTTTCGATGGCTACCGATACGGTTATGGTTCACAGAATGTTACATCTTCAACAAGTTGCCGATATCCTGAATTTGGATATCGAACACGTACGAATGCTTAATCCGCAATACAAAAGGGAAATTATCCCCGGAAATATCACACCGTCTGTTTTGAAATTGCCCATAGCCGCCACTTATGATTTTATTAATAAAGAAGATACTTTATATGTACACCGTATGGAAGAATTGTTGGCGCACTGTACTCCGGCAGAAACAGATGAATCCGGTAATCCGCTTACAAACGAGACCATCAAACATACCGTCGTGTCGGGCGAAAACCTGAATAACATAGCGAACCAGTATGGCGTAACGGCTCAAAACCTAAGGTCATGGAACGGATTAAAATCAAACACGGTAGCTGCAGGAAGGCGAATCACGATTCGCATCAATAATGGAGGGATCCGTTATGAAGCTGCTCCTCCTGAAACGGTAATACCCTCCACTCCGGTTACAGCGAATACCCAAGTAAGTCTGAAAGCCGGCGATGATTCCGAAATGATCGCATACAAGGTTCAGCCGGGTGATACCCTCTATGCCATCTCTAAAAAATATCCGGGTGTGACGGTTGACAAAATACAATCCGCCAATCAGATGACGGGTGATAAACTCCGTGTCGGACAGGTAATCAAGATTCCGGCAGGAGGATGATGTTAAAAGTTAAAAGTTAAAAAAAAGCTACCGGCTACTAACTAAGAGAGTTAAAAGTTAAAAAGTTATACTTTATGGTTTCGTTTTAGTTATTCAAAGATTCAATTATTCAGTTACTCAATTATTCAGTTACTCAGTTACTCAGTTATTCAATTATTCGGTCGCTCATAATCGGAGACTAATGGTTTAAAAACAATGTAGAAATGCAAGAAGAACAGGTTACATTGGAAGATCAAATGATTCAGGAAGAATTCGATCTTCTGTTGGAGAGTTATCTTCGATCGAATCACAGGCGCAAGGTCGAACGGATCACCAAGGCTTTTCAATTTGCAAAAGCAGCTCACAGTGGTATCCGACGGCGTTCCGGCATACCCTATATCATGCATCCGCTTGCAGTAGCCAGGATTGTTTGCGACGATATGGGACTTGGCTCAACCTCAATTTGTTCGGCATTGTTGCATGATGTGGTTGAAGATACAGAATATTCGATCGAAATAATCAAAGATATGTTTGGGGCTAAAATAGCCCAGATTGTTGACGGATTGACCAAGATCGCAGGAGGTGTATTTGGTGATAAAGCTTCTATACAAGCCGATAATTTCCGTAAATTATTGGTGACCATGAATAGCGATATTCGCGTCATCCTGATCAAAATAGCCGACCGGCTTCATAATATGCGCACACTCAGTGCGATGTCACCGGCTAAGCAATTTAAAATCGCGGGAGAGACTTTTTACCTCTATGCGCCATTAGCCCACCGTCTGGGACTTTTTCCCATTAAAACCGAGTTGGAAGACCTCAGTTTCAAATTCGAACATCCGCTCGAATATGAAACGATTAATGAAAAATTAAAAGCAACGGAAAAGTCGCGGCAAGTATTATTTGAGCATTTCGCAAATCCTGTAAACGAAAAACTGAAAGCCATGGGTTTAGTCTATGAAATGCAGAATCGTGTGAAGTCGGTTTACTCCATCTGGAGTAAAATGCAGTCTAAAAATATTCAACTTGAAGACATTTACGATATTTTTGCTGCACGGATCATTTTTGAATCGAAGGAAGGCATTGATGACAAGAATCTCTGTTGGGATATTTATGCGACCATTACCGATATTTACCGTCCCCGTCCCGATAGGCTCCGTGATTGGGTCAGCCGACCCAAAGCCAATGGTTATCAGGCATTACACCTGACCGTAATGGGGTCTGACGGTCAATGGATCGAAATCCAGATACGCAGCCGGCGGATGGATGAAATTGCAGAAAAAGGTTTTGCCGCCCATTGGAAATACAAAGAAAAAAACATTGAAGAAGACACGGAATTAGATAAATGGCTACAAACCATCACAGAAATCTTGGAAAGCCCCAATCCCGATTCACTTGATTTTTTAGATACCATTAAATTGAATCTTTTTTCGTCCGAAATTTTTGTTTTCACTCCGAAAGGAGAGATTAAAACGCTTCCACAAGGAGCCACAGCGCTCGATTTTGCTTACGAATTGCATACAGATATCGGGAACAAGTGTATTGGAGCCAAAATCAATCACCGGCTTGTACCCCTCAGCTATAACCTTTCAAGCGGCGATCAAGTCGAAATCCTAACTTCACGATCCCAGCAGCCTGTTTTAGAATGGCTTAATTTCGTGACGACAGCAAAAGCACGCACAAAAATTGAAATCGCGCTACGTCGCTCCCGAAAAGAAATGTCAAAAAAAGGAGAAGCCAAATTGATTGAAGCCATTGAAAAGTCGGGGGTCGAACCGACAACCTCCAATATGGATAAGATCGCCTATTATTTCAGCTTTCCCCGACGCGAAGATTTGTTCTATGCAATTGAAAAAGGAGATGTCACCTTGCCTGAAAATATAAAAAAAATAATCAAAGGAAAGACAGATAGTATTTTAGCTATTTTATGGAAACAAACTCAAAAGATGGTGCATAAGAAAAATAGCGAAGATACGAAGGCGATAATGGATGATCACACACCATCATACGACCGTACCAAAACTTATGTGCTTACCGAAGATGCATTGAATCGCAATTATCAAATAGCAAGTTGTTGTAAAGCCATTCCCGGAGATAATGTCCTGGGATTTATCAACGACGATGGGATGGTCGTCGTTCATAAAGTAGATTGCCGTATCGCCATGCGGCTGAAAAGCAGTTTTGGCGAACGAATCCTGCCTGTAAGTTGGAGCAACTACTCCAATTCTGCTTTCGAATCAACCATCGAAGTCAAGGGACTTGATTCCATTGGCGTTTTAAATGCCATTACCAAATCCATTTCGGAAGAATTAAATGTCAATATCCAACACCTGACCATAGATGCAAAAGACGGAGTTTTTGAAGGAAGGATTAAGTTGTTAGTACACAGTGTCGAAAATATTCAGAAAATATGTTTAACCCTGTCCAAAGTCAAAAACATCAAGTCGGTGGCGCGGATTGTGGATTAAAGATTATGTCGACGAAAAGAAAAAATCAAAACCGCTGCATATCACAGAGTTTTTTATAATAACCATCCAATAGGATCAGTTCGTCGTGGTGGCCGCGCTCTACGATTTCGCCTTCGTGCAGGACGCAGATTTCATCGGCATTGCGGATGGTAGACAAGCGGTGGGCAATC
Source organism: Tannerella sp. (assembly GCA_031260575.1). Taxonomy (GTDB): domain Bacteria; phylum Bacteroidota; class Bacteroidia; order Bacteroidales; family Tannerellaceae; genus Tannerella. The sequence goes on along the minus strand of JAIRJR010000374.1, from coordinate 6,581 downwards.
ACGATTGTGGTTCTGTTTTGCATCAACCGTTCAAGCGCTTCCTGAACAAGGTATTCCGATTCGGTATCCAGGGCCGATGTGGCTTCATCCAGAATCAGGATGGGAGGATTTTTGAGAATAGCCCGTGCGATGCTGATGCGCTGGCGCTGTCCTCCCGACAATTTTCCGCCCCGGTCGCCGATATTGGTGTTGTATCCGTTTTCCGTTGCCATGATAAAATCGTGTGCATTGGCTATCCGCGCCGCTTCCTGCACCTGTTCGAGCTTTGGATTTTCAACGCCAAAGGCGATATTGTTATAAAATGTATCATTAAACAGGATGGCTTCCTGGTTGACATTCCCCATCATCCCGCGCAGGCTGTGCAACGAAACGTCGCGAATATCAGCATGATCAATTCGAACAGCCCCTTTTTCGACATCGTAGAAGCGGGGCAGCAGATCGACCAAAGTACTTTTCCCCGATCCGGATTGTCCGACAAGGGCGATGGTTTTCCCTTTACGGATCGTCAGGTTGATCCCTTTCAAAACCCATTCATTTTTGTATCGAAACCAGATATCATCGTATTGTATGTGTTCGGTTAATGCGACAGGTTTTGGGTGGACAGGGTCTTTGATATCCGATTCTGCCATCAGGATTTTGTCGACACGCATCATCGAGGCCAAGCCTTTTTGAATGGCATAAGTCGCTTTGCTAAAATCTTTTGCCGGATTGATAATGCTGTAAAAAATGACTAAATAATAGATGAAAGTGGAAGCGCCGATTGAACTGTTTTCACCCAGAATCAAACTTCCTCCATACCATAATACAATGGCGATGGTAACCGTACCCAGAAACTCGCTCATCGGATGCGCCATTTGCTGGCGGCGATAGATACGGTTGGTGATCCGGCGAAACGTTTCGTTACTTTTCTCAAAACGTTCCTGAATCTTCTTTTCGGCATTAAAAGCATGAATGATTCGCAAACCGCTCAGTGTTTCTTCAATCTGACTCATCAGAAGCCCCCATTGTTCCTGACCAATTAAAGATTTACGTTTGAGGGCTTTGCCTACTTTGCCCATCAGATAACCGGCAACGGGCAATAAAACGATTACAAAAAGTGTCAGTTGCCAACTGATGATCATCATTCCCGCCAAATAGATTGCGATCAGGATCGGATTTTTAAATAGCATATCCAATGAACTCATGATCGATGTTTCGATTTCGTTCACATCGCCCGACACTCGGGCAATGATATCACCTTTCCGTTCTTCCGAAAAAAAACCGAGCGGGAGTTGTGTGATTTTCCGGTTGATCCGGTTTCGAATGTCACGAACCACTCCGGTACGAATCGGGATCATCGTAAAGAATGCCAAATACATGGTCGCCACTTTCAAAAAGGTCATCACAATCAAAAAAAGACCTAAAACGAATAAGGTAAAAGCGCCTCCCTTCGTTTCGATCAAGCCGGTAGTCAAAGCAAAGAAATTGTTCCGGGCAATTGCCGGGATATTTTTCCATGCCTCCCACGAGAACAGGTCCCATTCCCAATTCATCCACGAATAGGATTCGCCCGACAAATTGAACAATATATTCAGAATGGGAATAATCAGGGCAAACGAAAAGAGATTCAGCATAGCCGACAAGATATTGAAAATGATATTCCATACCAAGTACTTCTTGTAAGGCGGAACAAATCGCTGCAAAACATGGATAAATTCTTTCATCTATTCAATGATTTTTGAACATAAGCCATTGCAAAGGTAAAAAAAAAAGTCAATTTTCGGTTTTCATATAGCGATTTTGTGTATCAAATCCCATTGTCTTTTTTCAAAACCCTTCCCTCAATACCCTCTTCAACGGCATAAAAAACCGTTCGATCAGCCGGAGGTCTTCCGTGACGATTTCGGCAGAGGCTTTCATCTCGTAGGTGACGGGGAGCGTTTTTCCATAGTTGGTCGTCAGACCACCGGGCAGGGCGATTTCGATCAGGTAGTTGTTTTCGGCAGGGACAAGCGAAACGGATTGAACCTTCCCGTTGACGATCCCGAATTCCTGGTCGGGAAAGTTCAGAAAACGGATGATCACCCTTTGACCCATCCTGACCTTTCCGGAACGGCTGATCGGGAGCAATGCCTTGCCAAGCAGTTCGTCATCCCTGTCCGGTACTACCGAAAATACCATGTCGCCCATCGATACAAACTGATTTTCATTCCAATACTTGGTGAACGTGACTTTCCCATCGATGGGCGACAGCAGGCAGTAGGTCAATTCCCAACTCTTGATGGCATTCATCACCTGTTCGGCTCCCGTCCTGAAGTTTTGAAGGAGCTGGTTTTCCTTTTCGGCGCGTTGAAGTTCCAAATCCAACAGGTTGACCTCCATTTCGCCGATCTGGATGAGCAGGTTTTCCAATCCCATATATCCGCTTTCGAGCGCATAACGGCTCTGCAGGAAGGCGTTTCGTGCCGTTTCATATTCGGAAGGCGAAATCACTTCGCGGACAAAAAGAAGTGAATCGCGATTATACTGCTGTGCGGCAAGTGTGTGTTGCGCTACCAATACTTCCTGTTGCCGTTGCTGGTTCCGGTGATAATTGCGGTATTTGGCGATTTGTTCGCGCGTAGCGGCAATTTTCTGAGGATAATAATTGAAAGAATAGTAATTTTCATACGCATACAGGCTGTTCAGAAACGACGAATAAGTTGATTGGACTTCCCCCAACGACAATTCCCTGCCCGCACGGATTTGTAATCCGTGATTATTGTTGGTGCGGATTTGTGATCCGCTTGTCCCATTTCCTTCATTGTGATTAATCAGGAAACTGTCAGGCATCGTGATATAGCGGCTCAACAGTTCCTTCAGGGAAAAGACATCTTCTGTCGAAGCGGGATTTTCGATCACGGCAAGCGGTGTGTGAGGCTCGACAGTCTGTCCGTCGGTTATATACAGTTTGCTGATTTTCCCCGAAGCACGGGCTACGATTGGGGCAACGGGATAGCGCCCCGTCAGCGTCATCTCCGACACAATCACATCCGGATATTTAAAGAAACAACTGCCAATCACCAATGTGGCAACGACCAGGAACAACACCGTAATCCCCCATCGCAAAATCCACGAAGGAATGGCGCCCATTACTTCCTGCACTTCTTCGCTGCGAAGTTCGGGAAGTTTGCTCATAGGTAGTTTATTGTCAGGCATACCCAATAACTGAATAACTGAGTAACTGAATAACTGATGAATATTTTCGCTGTCTTATACGCATTGTTACGCTTAATCAAAACACCGATACCATTTTACGTATTTCGGCAAGTCTCGAAAGCAGTTTACTGTCTCCTTGTGCTTCCTGCATGTTATATTTGAGTTGCAGGTGCATTAAAGAATCGGCAGGAATATCTAAAGCGGCTTCAAACATCATTGCCGTTGCGACTGTGACCGACCGTCGCCCATTCAGTATGTCGTTCAGAATTGTGTACGACATACCCATTTGTTTTGCCAAATGACTTTGCGGAATTTTACGGAATTCGATTTCATCTTTTAATACTTCGCCGGGGTGTGTCGGGGTAAACCCGAATTTCATATTTGCCATACTTGTTTTTATTGATAATGGTTTGACAATTCTACAATGTTACTTATCGTTATAACCGTTTCGGAAACTACCTTGGTTGTTTTGATCTCAATACAATATTGGTCGTTTACACGAACAGATTCCAATCCTTTTTTGTCGCCGAGCAAAACTTCATACTGCAACCCATTGTACCGGAAAAGGTCTTCAACACAAGAGACCGCTTCAAGAATATCAATCGTTTTGCGATATTTTTTGGCGACCTGTGGCTGGAAACGGTATTTTTTGTCCGTTGTTTTACCCGCGTAAAACAATTCATCCAAATAGGTTTTATCAAATTTTATTTCCATATTCACTTCCTGAATCGAAACAAAGGTAATACTTTTTTTTTGTTATCCACTAAATGGGTGGATATTTTTGATTACCCACAACTTTCAATCCTGCTTTTTCAGTTCCAATTTACATTTTTGGGTAGTTTGTTGTCAGGCATACTCAATAACTGAATAATTGAATAACTGATGAATATTTTCTTTGTTGATTTCATTCCTGATTCGTAATTTTTAATTCGTAATTCGTAATTGATTTAGTTTCCAAGTTCCAACTGATTTTTAACCAGTTCATAATAAATCCCGCGTTTTGCCGTCAGTTCCGCGTGCGTCCCTTCCTCTGCGATCCGGCCTTTGTCCAACACCACAATCCGGTCGGCATCGCGCACCGTGCTGAGCCGGTGTGCGACAACGACTACTGTTTTCCCTTGATAAAAATGATGCAACTGTTCCATGATCAGCCGTTCGTTGTTGGCATCCAATGCATTGGTGGCTTCGTCCAAAAAGATAAACTCCGGATTTTTATAGACTGCCCGTGCAATCAGGATGCGCTGCCGCTGACCCTGGCTGATGCCGCTGCCTTCCATACCGATCTTGGTGTTGTAGCCCAACGGCAGTGAGTCGATAAACTCACGGATATTGGCCACCTTGACGGCATGGAGTAACCGTTCGCGGTCGATGATTTCGTCGCCGATGGCAATATTTTTGGCGATGGTATCGGAGAAGATAAACCCGTCCTGCATCACCGAACCCGTACATGCCCGCCAGACATGCGGGTTGATATGCTGCAACGCAATCCCTTCATGCCTTTCCGCCTTCGCGCCTTCATGCGTTCTTGCATTCGTGCCCCCGCCTTCCCCGATCCTGATCTCCCCCTTATTGGGCGTATAAAATCCCAGCAACAATTTGACTAAGGTGGTTTTCCCGCTTCCGCTGGCTCCGACAATGGCAGTCACCCGGCGTTCGGGTATTGTCAGGCTTATGTTTTCCAATACGTAGTCGCGGTCGGCGCCGTCGTAACTGAAACTGAGGTTGTCGATCGTCAGACTCCGGTTGTCGGGCAACACAGATAGCTTGAGCGACACGGTCTGTTCCTCGTCTTCCTTCTGATGGATTTCGCTTAGGCGTTCCAAGCTGATTTTGGCATCCTGGAATGCGCGGGCGAAGCCGATAAACTGTTCGACGGGCGAGGTGAGTTGTCCGATGATATACGTCAGCGACATCATCATACCCAGCGTCATATCACCTGTTACGACAGCCCGTGCAGCAAGGAAAGAGATAAAGATATTGGTCGACTGGCTGAAGAAAGCCGAACCAATCTGTTGATACTGCTCTAAAGCCAATCCCTTGATACTGATTTTAAATAGCTTGACTTGTATCCGTTCCCATTGCCAGCGTTTTTCCGTTTCACAGTTGTTGAGTTTGATTTCCTGCATGCCGGTAATCAGTTGGAAGAGGTTGCTTTGTTCTCCGGCAGCCTGCGAAAAGCGCCGGATATCGAGTTCGCGCCGGTATTTCATAAACGCCAGTATCCATGCCACATACAGTCCGTTACCCAGCAGGAATAGTCCCAGGATAGCCAAGTTGTAGTAAGCCAGTACGATTCCGAAAACGATAAAGTTGACAAACGAAAACAGCGTATTGATTGACGAGCCTGTCAGAAAGGTTTCGATCCGGCGGTGATCGCCGATTCGCTGCATGATATCGCCCACCATCTTGGTATCGAAGAATTTGAGCGGCAGGCGCATCAGTTTGGCTAAAAAGTCTGATATCAATGCGATATTGATCCGTGTATTCACATGCAATAGAATCCAGCTCCTTATAAAATCGGTTGCCATGCGTGCAAGGAAAACCATCAACTGTGCTATCAATATCAGGGTGATAAAGTTCAGGTTGCTGTCGCGGATACCGGTGTCGACGAGCGACTGGGTCAGGAATGGCATAATCAATTGCAGGATACTGGCGGTGATCATACCCAGTATCAACTGCAACAGTTCTTTCTTGAACGGATTCAGGTAACGGAAGAAGAAAGACAGTCCCTGCTTGCGGGTCTGTTTCTCGTCTGCCATTTCATAAAAATCAGGACCGGGTTCTAACAAAAGAGCTGTTCCGGCGTCTTTCAATTGAGAATTGAGAATGGAGAATGGAGAATTTGCAGGAGTAGAGTTTGAGTCATCACTATGTGTTTCCGTCCGCGTGCTTAACCAGCACTTTTTAAATTCTTCCTCTGTAAAAGTAACCAATGTGGATGCCGGATCGGCAATGCAGAATTGAGAATGGAGAATTGAGAATTGAGAATGATTTTTGGATTTGTTGAATATCTGTTTAAGCCATGAACGACTTGCTTTTTTTATTTTATACAACACCACAAAATGATTCTGGTTCCAATGTAGAATGCAAGGCAGCGGAACTTCCTTTTTCAGTTGTTCGAGCGTAATTTTCACCCCTGTAGTACGAAATCCAATTGATTCCGCAGCCTCACTTATTCCCAGCATCGACACCCCTTCGCGTGTGATAAACGACCTTTCGCGTAGGGATTGCAGCGTATAATTCCGGCCATAATACTTTGCAATCATGCGCAGACAAGTTGGCCCGCAGTCCATTGCGTCTAATTGGCGGAAGTGGGGGAATGATTTTTGCATCCGAATAATTATAATATGACTTCAAAAGTACAGCTTTTTTGAGAAATTACATATCTGTTTTGAAAAAAATCG
>JAIRJR010000354.1 GCA_031260575.1 Tannerella sp. | reverse complement strand
TTGTATGGTACATGAAATCTTCGACTTCCGTTTCTTTGAGTATTACTGCAATGCAATTAAAATCCAATGCTTCGCGGATAGCCTGCACCTGTGGCAGAATCAAGCGACCCGCAGGCGCTTCGCAATCAATCGGTGTAACAAGCAATACCAAATCGCCGGTTTTTATCCTATCGCCGAATAGAGGCGGAGGTTGTCCGAAATTGTCGGGCATATTCTTCTGCAGTAACTGCACCAATGTTTCAAGTCCATCTCCTGAATGTGCTGAAAAATCAAGAAAATCAACTTTGTAACGGTTGCGTAATGCTGTAGCAAAGGCATCATCCGCGCGATGCTTATCCGATTTGTTATGTAACAGGATGAAGGGTATCCGCAGTTGCTGCAATTGTTCCGTCAGTTGTTGTTCTTCCTCGTCGAACTGATTGTTGCAGAGCACCAAAATAGCCATATCCACCTGCCGGACAGACTGTTGGGTTTTTTCTACCCGTTGTTGCCCCAGTTCGCCGGCGTCGTCAATACCGGCGGTATCAATTAACACTACAGCACCCAATCCGGGAATTTCCACCGCTTTTTTTACGGGGTCGGTGGTCGTTCCGGCCACATCGGAAACAATGGACAAATTTTGTCCGGTCAGCCGGTTGATTATCGAACTTTTGCCGGTATTGCGGCGTCCGAACAGTCCGATGTGTAAGCGTACGGTATTATGGAGCCTATTCATTCTGCTTTTGTATATTATTTATTTTTATTGAAAATATGGCGCAAAGATACGATTGTAATCTAAAAAAATACTACCCGAAACCGGAAGTTATGACAATGAATCGATTTTAGCTGCCCGGTTCTTCCAACCCTTTCCATACCACAACGATGAAGCGTGTACGGCGGGGAGATGATCACTTCTGAATCTTTTGTATTTCATGCGCTTGGAGAAACAGATTATTTCACCTACTTTTGCACTGTTTCTGATAAACAGGCCAAGTAGTGACTCACTTTTTACTTATCTTGATTTGTATTTCAACGGGCGTAGTTATCTCCCTGATGCGCATATTACCGGAAAATGCGCATAAAAGCGTTAATGCATGGGTTATCTATGTGGCGCTACCCGCTCTTTCATTACGATATATTCCTGAAATCGAATGGAATAGTCAAGTACTTCTTTCTCTAATCGGGCCGGTGATCATCTGGTTGGGGGCTTGGCTATTCATCCGGATATACGACAAGAAGAAACAACTGTCAAAAGGTTCACGAACAGCCTTATTGGTAACATGTGGATTGGGAAATACTTCTTTCCTTGGATTGCCGATGGTTGCTGCCTTTTTCGGTGAATCTGAAATCCGTCACGCGATTATTTTCGACCAAATCACATTTATCATTTTTTCCACATTGGGCGTAATAGCCGTCCTGAGAGCTTCTACCGAAAGATCTGAAACATTGAGCTTTACCTATATTTTGAAGAAAGTTTTACGATTTCCACCGTTTATCGGTTGTGTTATTGCATTGCTTTTTTCTCATTTTATGGACTTTTCTCCGATGAATCCGCTACTGGATAAATTAGTAGCGACCATGTCGCCAATGGCTTTGTTTTCAATTGGTTTGCAATTGAAATTCGGAGCTATCAAGCAGGAATGGAAATTAGTGTCTGTCGGACTATTCTACAAACTACTGATTGCGCCCGGTTTAGTTCTGTTGTTAGCCCTTCTGCTTCATTCAACCGGCAATTCAGCCAAGATCAGCATTTTTGAAGCCGGAATGTCTTCGCACATCACAGCCAGTTTATTGGCCAGCCAGCACGGATTGAATCCCCGCTACTGCTCTTTAGTGGTAGGAATCGGAATCATAACAGGTTTTATTACGGAAACCGGCTGGTACTTTTTATTGGGATATCTGTTCTAAAACCCATCATAATATACTTCTTTGATATCAAATATTATCTATCGGGTTGTTTGTCAATAAAAATATGGGACAAAGACACGATTGTTGAAGTTTTTCATTTTATTTGCAAATCAATAAAGGCTCACATATCCGGCTTGTGCGATACAGGCTTGTCCTTCTTCAGATAACATCCAGTCCATAAATCTTCCTCCCACCTCATCCACATCTGTTGAGCGTATTACGGCGTTATATGGCGCAATAAAGGCATATTTTTTATTTCTGACATTTTCGTCCGAAGGCATTATTCCGTTAACTTTCAGGATTTTAATATCCGGACTTGTATAGAGTCTGTCAATATAATATTTGTACGTATAGCCCAAACTCATCGTACTGTTTTCATAACCTGCAACCGCTTCAATTAACATCCCCATTGCCATGGGTATTTGCGTCATAGGAGGTTTTGTCATGGGTATTCCTTTCATAACCCACTCTTCCATTGCCGTTTGGCTTCCTGAATTAGGCTCACGTTGATAAGCGACCATTTCTACATCCTCGCCGCCCACCTCTTTCCAATTCGTTATTTTGCCTTGGTATATTTCTTGAATCTGCTCTACTGTCAGACTTTCAACAGGATTGTCCTTGTGTGTAATAAAAACAAATGAATCGTAACATACAGGCTTTATGATCAGTTCTATTCCCGCATTGGAAGCCATATTCAACTCATTGGCTGACGGATATGTTGCAAGAACGATGTCTGGGCGTTTGCTGAAATGATATTCTTCAATTAATAAATCGGATTTATCATAAATCCATTTGCTTACCACACCGTTTGTTGTTCCACCGTTAATAATTTTGCTGTATGCGCCCGGAGTAGTAGAAAAATTCAGAAAACACAATGTCTCACTAATATGTTGAAATGGAAGTTCATCACTTAAGTCTGTAAACTGCCAAACAAATTCTGCCGCCATTGGTATTAGTACCGTTGAACCGTCAATTGCGGGAAATGTTCCGTAGGATTGTTTGTAGCGCATATAAGCAGTACTATATGGCCATTGTTGATACATTCCAAAAGACTGTGATTCTGCCTCGCCAAGTTCAAATAGTGCTTTATCCTTTACAATATGTTTCCAATCCGTGCCTTTCACAACATATTGATTAAGATTGTCAAGATTCTGTTGAGGGTAAATAGTTGGTTCTCCTATTGGATATCCCGGATATTTTGGCCCCGGTTCAGAATCTGATTCACTGCATGCTGTTAATATGAGTACACAGCCGCATAGTAGTAAACTTCTGATTAATTTCATTTTTTAAATTTATGTTCTTTCGGTTTATTATTAATAGACGTAGATTTATGCAAAAACGTTGCATGAAGATTTAAAAAAAAACTAAAAAAAAGTTTTTTCAAAAAAAATAGTTATAAACCATTGCCTTACAAATACAAATCCCTCTCCCCATGCCTGATGCGTTCAAGGGTAGTGCGGATTTGTGCAACCGACGATGCTTCGAGATGTCCGAGTTGCTTTTCAATCAACTGATAGCCTTTCTGTTTTTGCGTTTCGGAAGCGTAATCTTCCAAGTATTCGGCCAACGTAAAAATGGCATTGGGTGTACAAAAACGTTTGATAAAACCAGGTACCGAAAATTCCATAAAATGCTCTCCTGTACGGCCTTTGCGGTAGCATGCCGTGCAGAATGAAGGCAAATAGCTGTCGTCCAATAATGAATCAATCACGTGAACTAACGAACGTGAATCGCTAATATGAAATTGTTCACGATTCAAATCCTGTTGCGATCCGGTCTTTTCAGCGTATGCGCCTATCTCTAATTTGGTGCCGCCGTCGATTTGCGATACGCCGTATTGCAACACTTCGCGGCGCACTTCGGCTTTTTCGCGGGCGGTACAAATCAAGCCGGTATACGGGACAGCCAGGCGGAGAATAGCCACCATGCGGGCATAATCGCTGTCGCTCAAAGAGAATTGAGCATTGAGAGGTGAGGGGTGAGAATTAGGAGAAAGCGGATCGCTTTGACTTTCAAAAGTTATGTTTGACGCCGTCTGCAAACGAGGAAATGAAATGGTATGCGGCCCTACATTGTAACACGCTTCGAGGTGATTCGTATGACGCAATAGCGCCAAAGTTTCAAAACGCCAGTCATATAAACCGAAGAGCGCACCAATGCCCACATCGTCCAATCCTGCTTCCTGGGCACGATCGAGGGCTGTCAGTCGGTTGTTATAGTCTTTTTTCGGTCCTGACAAATGGTATAACTTATACATTTCAGGGTGATACGTTTCCTGAAAAATCTGGTACGTGCCTATTCCCGCCTCTTTCACTGTGCGAAAACCTTCAATGGTCAGGGGCGCAGCATTGATATTTACGCGACGGATTTCACCTGAACCTTTTTTGATATTATACACTGTACGGGTTGTTTCGGCAATAAATTCGGGTGTATATTTTTTGTGCTCGCCAAAAACCAGAATCAGCCGCTTCTGCCCTTCGTCAACCAATGCTTCCACTTCATGAATCAACTGCTCTTTACTCAAGGTGATACGCACCGCATCTTTATTTTTCATGTGGAATCCGCAGTAAATACAGTTGTTAATGCAGTAATTACCAACATATAATGGAGCAAACAAAACAATTCGTTTGCCATAAACCGCTTTTTTCAAGTCTTTGGCTGCCTGTTTAATGATAGAAACGCTTTCAGGATCATCGGCTTTTATCAGGGTTGCCGTATCCTGCAAATTGAGCCGTTGTGTGTTGAGTGATTTAGCTACTACTTCTTCCACTTCCTGCCTTCCGGGCTTCGGACCGGCAAGCATA
>JAIRJR010000296.1 GCA_031260575.1 Tannerella sp. | reverse complement strand
ATAATTTCTTTAACGATTTAGGCGGTCATTCACTTCTGGCAGCTATCATTACCTCTCAATTGCGGGAAAATCCTGTATTTGACGAAATGTCTGTTGTTGATATGTATAAACATCCCATTCTTTTCGATTTGGCTAACGAATTGAAAAAACGGCAGATTGATAAAAAAACGGAACCCGCTCAAAAAAGAGATATTTATACACCTTCAAATTGGAGTTATTATATCTGTACATTTTTTCAAGGAATTGCTATGCTGTTGGTTGCATTCCTGTTTGGATTGGAATGGCTGGGACCTTTCTTTGTATATTCCTATTATTATCAGGCAACCAGCGAACTTGTTTTTTCGTTAGGTATGATGCTTTTGATGTATTTTGCCCTGCTGCCTGTATTGTCTGTATTTGCAATTATATTTAAATGGCTGGTAATTGGGAAAGTGAAACCCGGTAAATACAAACTGTGGAGCGCTTACTTTTTCAGATTTTGGCTGACTGACAAAATCATTCATATCTGTCCCGTTACCTACTTTACAGGAACGCCGTTGATGAATATTTTTCTTCGTTTGCTGGGCGCTAAAATAGGTAAAGATACCTATATAAATACTTCAGCGATTTCGGTTTATGATTTGCTGACCATTGGTAATAATGTAAGTGTCTGTACTGATACACATTTACGTGGTTACAACATTTCGGATGGCTATCTGCATATTGGAAGTATCAATCTGGCAGACAATTCGTTCGTGGGTACGCGCTGTAGCCTGTCGCATAATTGTAAAATGGAACAAAATTCATCCATTGATGATTTGACCTTTGTGCCGGAAAATGCGGTTATTCCTGTGAACGAAAATTGGGGCGGTTCGCCGGCAGCCAAGATTGGCGTAAACAGCAAACCCGAAAGGCGCAAATTGTGGAGCATGGGAAATGGATTGCTATTTCTGATTAGCACTTTTATTATTCCGTTGGTAACCATGATTGCCTATTTCCCTGGTATGATGCTTATTACGCACATCGATTATTCCAGCGATAATTACATGTTTCTTTGGCTTACAATTGTGGTAGGAGTTTCCTTTATATTACTTTTAGCCACAATTATTTCCATTATTAAATGGCTGATGCTCGGAAATATCAAAGAAGGAAAATATCCGGTGGACAGTTTCTTTTATTACAAAAAATGGTTTTTCGACCAATTGATGAAATTAAGTCTGCAAGTGATAGGTACTTTATACACTACGCTTTATCTCCAGAAATGGTTTAAGGTTTTGGGCGTAAAAATGGGTAAGCGGGTTGAAATATCGACTGTCGAATTTATTTCTCCCGATTTGCTCGTAACCGGTGACGAATGTTTTATTGCAGACTCGGTTTCGGTTGGCGCTTCGCATGTCAGAAACGGATATATAACTATCGCAAAGACTTATATAGGCAATCGTACCTTTGTCGGTAACAGCGCCGTGATAAGCCCTGGTACAGAACTTGGAAACGATGCGCTGGTAGGCGTGCTGTCGAAAGTGAGAAAGGAAGACCTTCCGGTTAAAGATGGCACTTCGTGGTTTGGTTCTCCCGCAGTTTATTTACCTAATCGGGACATCAATCACGATTTTTCTGTTGAAAGAACTTATAAACCAACTCGTAAGCTCTTTATTTTACGATACAGTATTGAGTTTATCCGCGTAGTGTTGCCCGCAATATTATTTATTTTATTGGCTTCATTAATAACCAACCTTGTATCTTACTTACAAGTCGAACGGTCTCTCGATGAGCTTCTTATCTTATTTCCAATGTTTTATCTTGGCGCTGGCGTAGTTGCTACCCTCATTACTGTTATTCTAAAATGGTTGATAGTAGGAAAATATAAACCTTCCAAAAAACCGTTATGGAGTAATTTTGTATGGAGAAGTGAATTGGTAACAGGTTTGTATGAAAATTTCCTTGTTCTGTTCTTTTTGAATATGTTGTTGGGAACTCCTTTCATTAAATATCCGCTCCGGCTGCTGGGTTGCAAAATTGGAAAACGCGCCTGCATATTTACCACACAAATAACCGAATTTGACCTCGTTCATCTTGGCGACGACAGCGTAGTGAACGATAATTGTACACTGCAAACCCATCTTTTTGAAGACCGTGTGATGAAAATGTCGGACGTCAACATCGGCAAAGGATGTAGCGTAGGAGGCATGTCAGTCGTCTTATACGATTCGGTGATGGAAGATAAATCCGTTCTTGAATCCCTGTCCGTATTGATGAAAAGTGAAACCCTGCCTGCCAACACCGTTTTCAGAGGAGCGCCGGCAAAGAAAGTCTGACTGATTCAAGGGTGCATTTGACCATGTCGAACTGTGATTTTGCTGTTAATTTAATCAGGCTTTCATAGGTTTGCTTTTTTGTATTACTTTTGTCATCAAATTAAGAGAAGTCTTATGGAACAAATGATTCTTCGTACAGAAGACCTGGTAAAAAGATATAGAAGTCGCACGGTTGTCAATCACGTTTCGATTCAGGTGAAACAGGGCGAAATTGTTG
>JAIRJR010000031.1 GCA_031260575.1 Tannerella sp. | reverse complement strand
ACAACTATCAAACAGATTCCGGTCGTATTTGGCGAGGCAGACATTATCAAAGCCCTGCAAACGCAACCCGGCGTGTCGGCCGGATCCGAAGGGCTGTCGGGGATGTATGTGCGCGGGGGAAACGAGGACGAAAACCTGTTTATGCTCGACGGCATTCCACTTTACAAGATTATGCACCTCGGCGGACTGTTTTCAGCCATCAATGTGGAGGCCGTGAAGGATGTAACCTTTTACAAATCATCCTTCCCTGCACGTTATGGCGGCCGGCTGTCGAGCGTACTTGATGTTCGTACCCGCGAAGGCGATATGTATGACTATCATGGTAGTCTTTCGCTGGGACTGACTTCGGCCAACGTGAACATAGACGGACCGATCGTCAAGGGCAAGACGTCGTTTGCCCTGTCGGCGCGCCGCTCGTGGCTCGAAATCCTGTCGATTCCCGGTCTGGCTATCATGAATAAGACAAGCGAGAGCAGGGGTGAAAAGACATTTGGCAGGTATGCCTTTACCGATGCCAACCTGAAAATCAACCATATTTTCAACAACCGGAGTTCGGCCAACCTGATGCTTTACTACGGCGACGACTATTTCAAAATCGGCGACCGCGTATATATGGATGGAGGAAACAACAATTTTATCCGCGACAATATTACCTATATGCAATGGGGCAATATACTCATTGCAGGAGAGTGGATGTACCGGTTCAACGACCGGATGAGCGTTACCGTTGCGCCTTCCTATACGCATTACGCATCTTCACTCCGTAAACACATCTTTTCGAGCGACCACCGCAAAGACGACCCCGACTACAAAGAATCGACGACAGACAAGAAAACCGAAAACGGCATCAACGATCTGAACGGCAGCGTTCATTTTGATTACCGCCCGTCGGAACGGCATCAAATCAATTTCGGCACAAACTATACCCGTCACCGCTTTTTGCCTGAACAAAACAGCATACAGACGGTAGATTTGGATAGTAAACGGCAATTCACAGCAAACAGCGAACCGGTAATGGCCAACGAGTTTGCTTTCTATGCCGAAGAAAACTGGACCATGTCGCAGGTGTTTCGATTGAGCGCCGGCTTGCGGCTGAGTCTGTTTGGCGTTGACGACGTGACTTACCGGACTTGGGAGCCTCGCGTTTCACTTCGTGCAGCTTTGTCCGACCGGTTGAGTTTCAAGTCATCGTATTCAAGGATGAATCAGTTTGCGCAGCAAATCAGCGACAGCTACATCAGCCTGCCGACCGACTTCTGGATGCCGGTCAACAGCCGGTTCAAACCACTTGAGAGCGATCAGGTTTCAGCGGGATTCTATTACGAACACCCGCGCGGGTATTCCCTTTCGGTCGAAGGCTATTATAAGTACATGCACAACCTGCTCGAATACAAGGAAGGCTATGCGAATATGCCTGCTTCGGTCAGTTGGGATGAAAAACTGACGGCAGGGCGGGGATGGTCGTACGGCGTGGAATGGATGGTTACGAAATACAGCGGTAAACTTACCGGTTCATTCGGCTACGGATTGATGTGGTCGGACAGGCAGTTTGCGGAACTGAACCTTGGCAACCGCTTTCAAGCCAAATATGATAACCGCCATAAAATCAATTTAACCGGCAATTATAAATTCAATGAAACATTCGAACTTAACGGCAGTTGGACATACATTACCGGAAATCGCATAACGGTAATGCTCGAAAAATACCTTGATTTTTCCGAAAACGGTTTCGACCCCAACCTGGCGCCCACCAATCCTTTTCAGGATGACTGGGTTTCGTATTACGAAAACAGGAATAATGTCCGTCTACCTGCCTATCATCGGTTGGATTTGGGGTTAAATATTTACAGGAAACTTAAAAAAGGAAGGACAGGTATTTGGAATATCAGCGTCTGGAATGCCTACAACCGAATGAATCCAATCGTCATACGATCGCAAAACATGATTAATGACATTAATACGACTCCACCAAGAATAATCTTGCCACGTTTCCAAACGCTTGGTTTGTTTCCATTGATTCCATCCATTTCCTATACCTATAAATTCTAACAATGATGAAAAGAAATTTGTTTATTACTCTTGTTGCTTTTAGTTTTGTCTTTTTCTCCTGTTATAAAGAAATCGATTTGGAGAAATACCGTCCCGAGCCTGATTTGGTTCTCAATGGGGTTATCTCTGCCGATACGGTAGTGATGCTCAGTATCAGCCGTACCCAATTTTTTACCGATACAAGCCGTTACGAAGTTGTCAGTGATGCCGATGTATCGCTTACAGTCAATAGCGTGTTTCGTGAAACAATGCGATGGACTGTCGATGAATCCTTTCATGGAGGCGGTGTTTACCTGTCCAAATATAGACCACAAACAGGCGATATCATCCGGATAGAAGCGGCAACTCCAAACGGCGAAGTATGGGTGGAAGAAACGATGCCGGCAAAAGTGTCAATTGAAGACATAACGTTTTCTTCCCGGATAATATATGATGGCAAAGGGTATATGATGGATGAAAACGGGAACTGGGTTGAAGTTCCGAAAACAGAAATTACCTACGGGATAACTTTTACGGATAATGCCATGTTGACAAATTATTATTATATCAGCATTACGAATTCCCTGCCAAATCGGGGTACAGACAATCTGATCTTTTCGTCCGACCCGGTGTTTGTGGATCAGATTTCGGTTGTGGACGGTCTGTTTGGCGATCATACGATTATGGGACAGGGCGGACGTCCGTTTACCGATCATCTTTTTAATGGCCGGCGCTATACACTCACTGTGAAAGAAAGAGACGCTTCTCATTATAGCCCGGGGCGACGTATAACCCTTTACGCCATCACCGAATCCTATTTTAACTACCTGACTACGATGCAACGGGCTGCCGATGCCGCCAACAATACGAATCTTTCCAGCTTTGGCTTTACCGAACCGATCCGCATTTTTACAAATATACAGGGAGGAGTCGGTATCATGGCTACAAGCCAGCAGGATACCGTAACGATTGATTTAGGAGATATATTGAAGGATCACAAAGAGTAGAAAGGCAAAAAACGATCAGGATGTTGAGCGTCGCTTTATCATTTTCCTTATTTCGTCTTTTAGCCAATCTTTAATACTGAATGTAAACAGTTTAAGATTTCCATGGGGATAGAGGTGGCTTGCGATGAAATGATAAACTTGTGGCAGGTCGACTAACATAAAGCCTGCGTCATTGAAAGAAAACGTTTGGATGATGCCATGTTCGATTAACCTTTTTTCCAATTCATCCAAGTAATTGCTGTATCCGCTCTTTCGGGTAAAGAAAAACCGTTCGTGTATGGTTACTACTGCGGCTTCATCAATATAGGTAATCAGATGTTTGATATGCGTCCGGTAGGGAACTTTGAGTTGCTCTTCACAATAGTGTACAAATGTAAAACTCTTGACCAAAGGCAGATCAATGATCAGCATTTTCGCTTTGTGCTGATGCAGCCGGGCAAAAACCGAATGACCGCCAAAGGTGCTTGGGTCGTCTTTTTCCTTGAACGCTGCCGACTCTTTGCCCCAAACCATAAATGAATGAAACGGATCGGACGTGCGCCGAAAACTTGGATCCTTCCATGCAGCTACGGACAATGCGCCGGTGTTGGGTTTGGATTTTTGATAATCGAATGTGTCGCCCGATGTGAGCGTATCGGTGAATGCGTGAAACAGCAATGTACCCGTCGATAACTGCTCTTTGAAGCTCTGAATAAATGCATTGGCATTGAACTTTTTCCCCAAAGCAGCTTCATGTAAAGCAAGGGATGTCACATCGCCGGCAATAAGCAGGACATCGTTTGACTGCAGTGATAATTGTTTTGCGATGTTTAAATAGTCGATAATCATACTTTAATCCGTATATTTGTACATTTGTAAAACGAAATATCCCGTTTTTTATTATCTATGAAGCAGATAAACTTGTTTCTTACATTCGATTACGAATTACCGCTGGGAGGGTGGACCGTTTCGCCCGAATCAGCCCTGATCGAACCGACGCAAAAAATTTTAGCGCTCTGTGACAAATTACAGGTGCATGCGGTTTTTTTTGTCGATGTGCTTTGTATGATACGTTTCCGCAGGTTGGAAAACAATACATTTGAAAAAGCCGTCAGGAAGCAACTTGCAGAAATCGTTGAAAAAGGGCATGATATACAGTTGCATTTGCACCCGCACTGGTTTACATCGGGTTTGGAGAATGGAAAATATCAACCTTCCAAAGATTTTAGATTGGCTGATTTTTGCCCACACGAGATTGCAGATATGGTGGTTCAAGGCATCGCGTATTTGAATGAAATTGCTAAACCGGTTAATCCCGACTATTCGTGTGTGGCATTTCGTGCAGGAGGGTTGAACCTGGAAAATAGCCCGGTGTTCTTTCAAATCCTTTCGGAAAACGGCATTCGCATCGACAGTTCCCTCTGTCACGGGTATTATTATGCCTCCGAAATTTCGACTGTTGATCACAACAATTTACCAAATCAAGCGAACTGGTATTTTAAAAATGGTAAATACAACGTGCCGGCTACATCGGGAATCTATGAAATACCGATAGCGGGGAAATCTAAATCTGTTTTTGAAATACCTACATGGATAAAAGTCAAGATTCACAAAGATCGAATGCCTGAAAATCGTGGGAAAATGATTCATCGGGATGCACAATTATCTTTCCGGAAGAAACTGCGCAAAGCGTTGTCCGCCCGTATGCTTTCATTCGACAACTACACATATTCCACAAGGTTTCTGATGCGTATATTACATCACAATATCAAGTGTTTCGGTCGACAACCGGTAATCAATCTCGCCATCATCAGCCACCCCAAGTCAATGGATGTGTATCATTATCAATTGATGGAGGATTATATCGTTTCGGTTCGCAAACACTATGGGAACCGGATCGCATTTCGGACGTTCCATGATTATTTTCAATCTTTATCTTCCTGATTAGCAAAGAAGAGTTCAAGGCTTTTTTCGTAAATGCGTTTCCAGTCCCCACCGTTTTGATCAAAATTTTCGTTGTGCCAGAGGCTGACAAATGTGCCATGTACCGATTTTACGTTGAATATCAATTTTTTGATCCATTCGTATGCTTCATCAGGCTTTAGATTCATGTATTTTTGGAACGTTTCTTCCATATAGGCAAAGGGTAGTAATTGCAATGAAGTGGTCTCGTTGGCAGATAAATCGAAGAAAGGGAATATCTTACAAGTTGATGCCCTGAATCCGGGCAGTTCGGGATAACCCATCGTAAAATCCATTTCCATTCCGGCGGCAATGAACTGTTGATATGTTTGCGGGAAGTTCAATAGCAGATAATGGGAACGGCTGTAACGGATATTTTCCTGAATGATACCGGCAAGATGGTTGATTTCGTGCATGAGTTTTTCGGATGAAAATGATGAGGCAAATGAAGGGTGGCATCCGATCTTGCCGTTTCTATGAAGTTGGCGGATCAATTTGTGAAATGACCGGTTTCCGGGGGATATTCCCCTATCGTAAGGCGATAGCTCTGCTATAAGTATAAAAAAATAACTGTCGAGTTTGTATTTATGCCGGATAGATTCGATATACGAATAGGTATCGTATGGGTCTTGTTTCTTTCCTGTCAATACAGCGATTCTTTTATTGATTTCTTTCAAGTTCAGACGTAGCAACTGCCGGACTAACCCTCCCGCGGTTCTGATCCATCCCTTATGCCGGTATGCAAAAGCATGATCAATATCATACGTTGCGATATATCCCGGCGGAGGGAGTTCGATTTGTAATTCAGGAAAAACAGTTTGCAATTTTCGGACAAATTTGATCACAAGTATATCGACAAGGGGTTTTTGTAGAAATCCGGTCTTGCAGGCAATGCTTTCTGTTGCCGGAAACCGGCCGTATTTGTCTTCCCGATGGGGCAGGTACTCTTCATACCGCGTAAGCAGATAGAACGAAAGTGCAAAAATATCAAAAGGAAGAAACGATCGGCCATGGGAAGTTTGAAAAAAGACGGGTTCTGCTTCGAAGTAACCCTGATCGATGATTTGCTCCTTGATATCTGTTTCCATCAGCAATGGGTGTTGCCAAATAAATATTTCATTCTCATCTTCGACCGAGATGGGATGGGGCGCATACGAAATTTTCCGTTCCGCCTGCCGGAATTTATCGATGGAATCGGTTAAACGATATGGGATTTGCAGATGCCCTTTAAAGATGACGTCTATGATAAACGCGATTCGACCGGTTATGTGAGGGGTGTAGATAAGGAGCATGGAATAAATTTCAATTCTATTCCAATGCCTGATATACCGTATTCAGGAATTTTTCCCAGACCAATGTATCGGGGACACGGTTGGTATAAAGCAGGATAATCATGTCTTCTTTGGGGTCGATGATATAGTCGGTATTGGCCATCCCTCCCCAACTCAAAGCGCCGGGCGACACCATAGGGGAAGAACCGTTACCTACTTCCCACCGATTACTTTCTCCGGGGTAGATTTGAAATCCCAAGCCAAAGCGGAAACTGTCATCGCTTCCTTCGGGATGTGCAAGTTGGTCTTTTGCCATGATTTCGAGCGTACGCCGTCCGAGAATGCGTTGTCCGTTGAATTTCCCATAGTTGAGTACCATCTGGCAAAAACGTGCATAGCCTTCGATCGTTCCGTTGAGTCCTGTTCCACCTTGAGCCAACCGCCGGTCACTCTCGAATGGGCTTCGCGGGACGTTACTCCACATTTCAACCGGAGCTATTTTCCCGGTGCTGTCTGCGCGGTAGCACGTGACAAAACGTTTTCTGTATTCCTCATCGTAATAATAAGCCATATCAACAATACCAAGCGGGTCGAATATCACTTCTTTCAGATACGCCTGCAGTGGTTTCCCCGAAAAATACTCAACAAGGTATGCCATCACATCAGAGGCGGGATGGTAATTCCAACCCGTGCCCGGATCGAAAATCAGAGGTGCTTGAACCAGATTGACCACGATGTCTTTCAAGGTGTCGTATTGTCGAGCCGGAGTACCGCGCGGTTGTCTTGCCCCTTGTATGCCGGATGTGTGTGACAATAGATGTCGGATTAATACGGGCGAAGCTGCCTTGCGTGTTTTGGGTGCGTATGGGTCGCCTCCGGGGATGATGACCTGATCGGTCATCTCAGGGATGTATCTCGAGACCGGGTCGTCCAACTGGAATTTTCCTTGCTCGAACAATGTCATCAGCGCCACGGTATTGATCGCTTTGGTCTGCGAATACATACGGAAGATGTCGTCTTTTTCCAATGCGGTTTGTGCTTCTACATCCCTCCATCCAAATGTCTTGTTGTGAATCACTTGACCGTTCTTGGCGATAAAAGTAAGCGCATGGGGAATGATACCCTTGTCGACATAATCCTGAAGCAAAACGTCGATTTGCTTTAATCGCAATGTGTCAACCTTTAGTTGTTTGTAGTCAGGTTGATAACTGAAATCTTGCGGTTGTTTCCTGCCCTCAGGCGTACACATACACAACGCCATGATAAGCGTCGATCCGAATAATAATATTTTTTTCATGTGAATGGAATTATAATTTATAAATGAATTATCGTGAAAATTCGTCGATCGCTTTAACTTTTTAAGAGCCGTTTGATTTCGTTAAGTTTATTGAGCGCTTCGAGGGGGGTTAGGTTATTGAGATCTAAATTCTTGATTTCATCGCGTATTTGGCTGAGGAGCGGGTCGTCTAATTGGAAAAAGTTGAGTTGGTAGCCTTCGCCTTTGGAGGCAATCTTTTTGACGGGTTTGCCGGTGATTCCCGCTTGGTTGTTTTCGGCTTCCAACTGTTTGAGAATCTCTTCCGAGCGTTTGACGATGCTCTTCGGTAACCCTGCCATTTTGGCTACATGGATTCCGAAGCTATGTTCGCTGCCTCCGGCAACTAATTTCCGCAGGAAAATGACTTTGTTGCCTGATTCTTTGACGGCTACATTGAAATTTTTAATGCGTTTGAATGAGCGTTCCATTTCGTTCAATTCGTGATAGTGTGTCGCAAACAATGTCCGTGCAGAGGCTTTTGGGTGTTCATGAATGTATTCTACAATTGCCCAGGCAATGGATATGCCATCGTACGTACTTGTTCCTCTGCCTAATTCATCAAACAGGATCAGGCTTTGGGGCGAAAGGTTGTTGATGATTTCGGCGGCTTCGTTCATCTCGATCATAAAGGTAGATTCGCCTAACGATATATTGTCGGTAGCTCCAACACGCGTGAAAATTTTGTCGACCAATCCGATGCGGGCGCTTTTTGCCGGCACGTAACTTCCGATTTGCGCCATCAACGTAATCAAGGCTGTCTGCCGAAGTAACGCCGATTTACCCGACATGTTAGGGCCGGTGATAATCAGTATTTGTTGTTTTTCGCGATCTAAAAAGACGTTGTTGGCAATATACGGTTCACCCGGAGGAAGTTGACGTTCAATTACGGGATGCCTGCCTGCCTTGATATCAATCACATCCGAATCGTCAATAACCGGCAACGCATAATTGTTCTTTACAGCTATTTCTGCAAATGAATTCATACAATCCAACTGCGCGATCAAGGAGGCG
Organism: Tannerella sp.; assembly: GCA_031260575.1. Taxonomy (GTDB): domain Bacteria; phylum Bacteroidota; class Bacteroidia; order Bacteroidales; family Tannerellaceae; genus Tannerella. The sequence continues at coordinate 604 of JAIRJR010000031.1, read as the reverse complement.
TTTTGCTGAAGCGGAGGCATATATTGCGCCATATCGAGAATTAATTCATTGAAAAGCCTTGTTTCCAATTCATTGATTTTTTCCTCGGCGCCCAAAATCTTATCTTCATAGACCTTCAATTCCTCTGTGATGTAGCGCTCGGCTCCTACCAATGTTTGTTTGCGAATCCAGTCAACCGGCACTTTATCTTTATGCGTATTACGCACTTCGATATAATAACCGAACACATTGTTGAATGCAATTTTCAGACTTGGAATACCGGTATGTTCGCTTTCACGTTGTTGGATTTGCATGAGGTAATCTTTGCCGGAGAATGCCAAATTACGCAGTTCATCCAATTCGATGTTGACCTCCTTATTGATCACACCCCCTTTACTGACTAAAGCCGGAGGGTCGTGATTGATTTCTTTTTGAATCCTGTCGCGAAGGGCGATACAGGGGTTTAACTTCCCGCCGATCGTTTGCAGCTCCATTTCATCGCTTGTCCGGCAGGCAGTTTGGATGGTCTCGATCGCAAAAAGGGCAGTTTTCAGTTGTACTGCCTCGCGGGGGGATACCCTCCCGGCAGAGACTCTCGAAACAATACGTTCCAAATCGCCGATTT
>JAIRJR010000221.1 GCA_031260575.1 Tannerella sp. | reverse complement strand
AAGCCCACCAGAAATTAGTCAATCCGGCAAACAAGCGCCGACTGGATATCATTGTGGTGGGTACCGGATTGGCAGGCGCTTCGGCTGCGGCCTCGTTGGCTGAATTGGGCTTTAACGTGCTTAACTTCTGTATACAGGATTCACCGCGCCGCGCCCATTCCATTTCCGCACAAGGAGGGATCAATGCTGCCAAGAATTATCAAAACGATGGCGATTCCATCTACCGTCTTTTTTACGATACCATCAAGGGAGGCGACTACCGGTCGCGTGAAGCCAATGTTTACCGGCTGGCGGAAGTATCGAACTTGATTATCGACCAATGTGTAGCGCAAGGTGTCCCGTTCGCCCGCGAATATGGCGGTTTGTTGGATAATCGATCATTTGGCGGAGCGCAAGTGTCGCGTACATTTTATGCACGCGGCCAGACGGGACAACAATTGCTGTTGGGCGCATATTCGGCATTAAGCCGTCAGATCGGACTTGGAAAGGTGAAAATGTATACGCGCCATGAAATGGCGGATGTCGTCGTTGTCGATGGCTATGCACGGGGTATCCTTGCACGCAATTTAGTGACCGGAGGCATCGAACGTTTTGCAGCGCATGCCGTTGTGATTGCCACAGGAGGTTATGTCAATGCGTTTTTCCTCTCGACCAATGCCATGTCGTCGAACGGTTCGGCTGTCCGGCAGTGTTATAAAAAAGGTGCATATTTTGCCAATCCGTGTATGGTGCAAATCCATCCGACGTGCATACCTGTTCATGGCGAGTTTCAATCGAAACTGACGCTGATGTCGGAGTCGCTGCGCAACGACGGACACATCTGGGTTCCCAAACAGAAAGAAGATGCCGAAGCCATCCGTGCCGGCAAACTTAAACCCACTCAAATACCGGAAGAGGGCAGGGACTATTATTTGGAGCGCCGTTATCCGGCTTTCGGCAATTTGGTTCCACGCGATGTGGCTTCACGGGCTGCCAAAGAGCGTTGCGATGCCGGATTTGGCGTGGAAACCGGAGATGCTGTCTATCTTGACTTTGCCGATGCGATCCAACGTTTGGGAAAACAGGTGATAGAAGAGCGTTATGGCAATCTTTTCAATATGTATCAAGAAATTACGGATGATAACCCTTACGAAACGCCGATGATGATTTATCCGGCGCTGCATTATTCGATGGGGGGGCTATGGGTGGATTACGAACTGATGACCAATATCCCCGGATTATTTGCCATCGGCGAAGCCAATTTCTCCGACCACGGTGCGAACCGACTGGGCGCCTCAGCCTTGATGCAAGGTTTGGCCGACGGTTATTTTATCTTGCCTTATACGATACAGAACTTCTTGGCCGACCAGATACAAATACCGCGTTTCAATACGGATTTGCCTGAATTTGAAGAGGCTGAAAGTCAATTCCGCGAAAGGATCGACAAGTTGATGTTAACCAAAGGTAAACGTTCGGTCGACAGTTTGCATAAAGAATTAGGGCATATCATGTGGGATTATGTGGGTATGGGTCGTCATGCAGAGGGACTGAAAAAAGCGATCCAAATGATAGCAGGCTTGAAAGACGAATTCAAAAACAATATTCGAATCCCGGGCAAAAGCGACGACTTGAATGTCGAACTTGAGAAAGCGCTCCGTCTGGCTGATTTTATAGATATTGGCGAATTGATGGCACATGATGCTTTGGATCGCGCCGAATCCTGTGGCGGACACTTCCGCAACGAGCATCAAACGCCTGAAGGAGAGGCGCTGCGACATGACGAAGCCTATTCGTATGTATCGTGTTGGGCCTATCGCGGAGAAGAGAAAGAACCGGTCATGTATAAAGAGCCGCTCGAATATGAGTTTGTGGAGCGGCAACAACGGAATTATAAATAGTGATTAGTGTATAGTGAATAATTGAATCTGAATTATTTGAATCATGGATAAAAATATTGATATAACCCTGAAAGTATGGAGGCAGAAAGGGCCTAAGGAAAAGGGTGCTTTTGAGAAATATCAGTTAAAAGGAATTTCTCAGGGCAGTTCGTTTCTTGAAATGTTGGATGTACTCAATGAGCAGTTGATTCACGAAGGGCGGGAACCTGTCTATTTCGATCATGATTGTCGCGAAGGGATTTGCGGAATGTGTTCGTTGTATATCAACGGCCATCCCCACGGTCCCGGTTCGGAAGTCACCACTTGCCAACTCCACATGCGAAAATTTAATGACGGCGAAACGATAACGATCGAACCTTGGCGGTCTGCCGGATTCCCTGTGATCCGTGATTTGACGGTCGACCGTCAGGCTTTCGACAAGATCATACAAGCCGGCGGATTCGTTTCGGTCAATACCGGCGGTGCGCCGGACGCAAATGCCATTCCCATTCCTAAGGATAAAGCCGAATTAGCCATGGACGCAGCCGCTTGTATCGGTTGCGGCGCCTGTGTCGCAGCTTGCAAAAACGGGTCGGCTATGTTGTTTGTAGCTGCCAAAGTAAGCCAGTTGGCTTTACTGCCGCAGGGACGCATGGAAGCGGCGCGCCGTGCCAAAGCGATGGTCGCCAAAATGGACGAACTGGGCTTTGGGAACTGTACCAATACGCTGGCTTGCGAACAGGAATGCCCGAAAGGGATTTCGGCATCCAACATTGCACGTTTGAATCGCGAGTTTTTATCCGCGAAATTGAAGGACTAATATGTCCACATTATACATCAACCCCCTCACCTTCCCTATCTATGTCATGGCGAAACCCATCGGGCCGTTATGCAATATGGATTGCGAATATTGCTACTATTTAGAAAAGAACATCTTGTATCAATCGCGTAAATCCTTTAAAATGACCGATGAATTGTTGGAACGGTTTATCGAATCCTATATCTGTTGCCAGACGACGCCATTTGTTCAGTTCACATGGCATGGAGGCGAATCACTGTTACGGGGCATTGATTTTTACAAAAAGGCGATCAAGTTGCAACAACAATACGGCAGAGGGCGGGAAATTGCGAATTGCATCCAGACCAACGGTTTATTATTGAATGATGAATGGTGTCGTTTCTTAAAAGACAACAACTTTTTAACCGGTATTTCGATCGACGGGCCGGAACACCTTCATGACTGTTACCGGAAAGACTGCGGCGGCAGGGGCACATTTGCACGGGTGATGAGAGGGGTCGAACTGATGCAAAAACACCGCGTGGAGTTCAATACACTATCTGTCGTTCACGATCAAAATGTGAAATATCCGATCGAGGTTTACCGTTTTTTCAAGGAAATCGGGAGTCGATACATGCAGTTTACGCCGATCGTCGAAAGATTGGGTAGCCGTGAAGATCACCTCGAATTGCTGACGGCAAGCGATCATCCTGCCGACAGTGAGATTGCACCCTGGTCGGTTGACCCGGTAGAGTACGGCAATTTCTATATCCGTATGTTTGACGAATGGGTCAAGCAAGATGTCGGATCTTATTATGTGCAGTTATTCGATGCCACTTTGGCTTGTCTCGTTGGCGAGCAACCCGGCGTGTGCCTCTATGCCCGAACGTGCGGCCATGCACTTGCCATGGAACATAACGGCGATGTATATGCTTGTGATCATTTTGTCTATCCTGAATACCTGCGAGGGAATATTTATCATCAATCGCTGGTGGAAATCACTTTATCTAAAAATCAAACCACCTTTGGAAATGACAAACAAAACCTTCTCCCCATGCAATGCCGGGAATGCCGTTACCTGAAACTGTGCAACGGTGAATGTCCGAAAAACAGGATATTTCATACAGTCGACGGCGAATATGGCCTGAATTACCTCTGTAAAGGTTTGCAGCGTTATTTCAAACATGTCATGCCCTACATGGAGTTTATGGCGGAAGAATTGCGGAATGAGCGATCTCCTGCCCATATCATACATTCGAACCTTGTACAGGGGAAAGACCGTAAGATTGTAAGACTGTAAGATTGTAAGATTGTAAAAATAAATACTAAAATGATGAAATATAGATTGTTAGTACTTGATGTAGATGATACACTACTTAATCATGAAAAAAAGATCACTACGCGAACCAAAATGGCATTGATCAAAGCCCAACAATTGGGTGTACAGATCGTTTTAGCGACCGGACGGCCTACTTGCGGTGTAGTTCCTTTGGCTAAACAATTGGAATTAGACAAAAACAAAGGGTTTATTCTTACGTATAATGGCGGGCAAATCATTAATATGCAATCCAATGAAGTCGTATTTGAAAAACGTATGGATGCAGAAATGCTTCCTTTCTTAGAAAAAAAAGCAAAGAAAAACAATTGTTCACTGTTTACGTATCGTGATGATACCATTTATACCAATGACTGCGATAACAAGTGGATCCGGCAGGAAGCCGGACTAAATGGGATGCAGATATCGTATGTGTCTCAATTGTCGGAATCCATCGATTTCAACCCTTTTAAATGTATGTTAGTCGGCGACGACGAAAATTCCCTGATCGCCTTGGAGTCTCTCTGGAAAAAACGGTTGGCCGGCACGTTGGATGCTTTCCGTTCCGAACCTTATTTCCTCGAAATTGTTCCAAAATACATTGACAAAGCCAATTCATTAAGCATTTTATTGGAAAGACTCCAAATCAATACCGAAAATATCATCGCAATGGGTAATGGCGTTTGTGATGTGACAATGATCCAGTTAGCCGGTTTTGGCGTTGCAATGGCCAATGCAAAGGAATCGGTCAAAGCGTGTGCCGATTATGTGACTGAAAGCAATGATAAAGACGGTGTCGCTTTGGTTGTGGAGAAATTTATCCTTTCGGATTTGAGGATGAATGAGATTCCGCTCGAACAAATTAACTTAAGCAGCAAGCATGCTTTGGTAGGGAATCTGGGCATACAATTTACGTATGCTTCGGAGGATAGAGTTGAGGCTGCCATGCCGGTGGATACGCGTACACGCCAACCTTTCGGTATTTTACACGGCGGCGCCACATTGGCTTTAGCGGAGACAGTTGCCGGTTTTGGTTCGATGATACTTTGCAAACCGGATGAAACGATGGTGGGCATGCAAGTAACCGGCAATCATGTGTCTTCAGCCCACGAAGGCGACACCGTTCGCGCCGTAGCAACGATCATTCATAAAGGACAGTCTTCGCATGTATGGAATGTGGACGTATTTACTTCGACCGACAAGTTAGTCTCGACCGTTCGTGTTCTGAACAGTGTGATGAGAAGGAAGTAGCAGCTATTTCCTATGATATCCTTGAAACACAATCACTTTTCCGGTCGTTTCGATTTCAAAAAGATCGCTGATCGCTTCGTTGAGTGTGGCTTCCCACCAACGGTTGATGATGCGGTTTTCGACCGGCCATTTCAGACCCCGCATGGTCAATGGTGATTGATCCATACAAAAAACAGAAATTGGCTGTCCGGGATAGGCCGGAAAAACCATGTTTCCTCCGGCAGGGGTCAATACACCGTAGTCGGTCAGCATACCGACTACGGCTTGATCCATATAATCGGCCAACAGACTGATATTTCCAAGTGTGTGGTCTTCGCGTAAACCGGTTGCGCCGAGAATCAACAGACGGGTGTAATTACGTGACACGGCATAGAGAACTGCTTTCGTCAGGTCGTTGGTTTCCTGTTCGGTTTCGCAGATAAACCGGTCGGAAACTTTGTTGTATGCTCCCGGCGAAATCGAATCGCCGTCGCCTATGACCATTTCAGGATAAAAACCGGCTTGCAGTAACGCATCGGCGGCACCGTCGCAACAGATAATCCGGTCGCGATAATGTTCCAATGCCAATAGCGGAACACGATGCGAAGGAAAACCGCCAGCCGCCAAGATGACGGCGTCTGCGTCTGTTGAGAATTCCCGATCCATATCACTCATTTTGTCAAACTAAAATTTTATATACTTTTGATTTTTACGGTCTAACCATCTTCACATCTTACGTACTTTTCTCTCCCGCCATCTTTTTCCATTTCAGAAAGCCGAAAACGGAAACAACGGCGTAAATAACAAACAAGATTCCGGTCGGATACAATCCCTGCCGGAAATAAAGTCCGGCTGAAATGGTATTGACAACCAACCATACCAACCATTGTTCGGCATACTTGCGCGCCAACATCCACATGGCAATGATGGATAGCGCCGTTGTCAATCCCTCGCCGTAGGGTACAGGACTATCGGTAAAGCGTAGCAGTATCCATGCAACCCATGCAAACAGCACTGCGAAGATACTAAAAAGTTTCCATCCAAGGGATAAGGGAAGCCGGATTATTTGGAAACATGACGCTCCGGGACTTCCCTGTTGGTGTGAATTTGCAATTCGCGCCCAACAATACCAGCCGTATATACTTGCGAAAAGATAGTAGATATTTATTCCCATACCGGCATAGAATTTGCTGACAAAGAATATATAGATGTATAATACAGGCGTTATCACACCAACAATCCACAGCCAGATATTGGCTTTGTATTCCAACCACAGATACAGCAGACTAATTACTGCGCCGACGATTTCGATGGTCAACATGGGCGATGATGAGTAACTGAATAACTGAATAATTGAATAACTGAGTAACTGAATAATTGAATTATTGAGTGACTAAAATCTAAACGTGACCCGTCCCATCACATGAATGCCTGCCTGGGTAAAGTAGCCGCAGTCTTGATTACGCTCGCCACCCAACAGGTAACTCCACACCCAGCAGTTTGTTTCGTACTGTTCGTTGAAGAGGTTGTTTACGTTGAAATCAACCGTCAACTCTTTCATAAACGAAGGATAAAACGTATAGCCAACTCGCAGATTATTTACAAAGTACGGGTCGAGGCTGCGCAACCGCCCGGACGTGTTGTCTAAGTATTGGCGACCGACATAAACCGAACTGAAAGATGCAAAAGCGTTTTTCAATCTGAAGTCGAACAGGCTGTTTATGATTGTGTTGGGAGAAAAAGCGATATCGGTAGTTCCCAATTCATTCGCCGTTTGCGGGAGTTCGTTCCAGTCGGCATCGTAGGTGTCCACATATTCGACAAAATTCCGGATTTTATTGCTGCTCAACGTGGCGTTTCCTTCCCAACGAAGACTCGGTAACAGTTGAGCTGCAAGGCTTAGTTCGATGCCTGCCCGGTAGCTGTCTTTTATGTTTGAGGTCAATGGCGTACCGATATCACTGATTTTTCCATTCAAGATCA
>JAIRJR010000207.1 GCA_031260575.1 Tannerella sp. | reverse complement strand
ACATGCACGGTCTTTTGCTTACTGGAAAGTCGGCGTCTGGGATGAAAAGAGCAACAAACCGGTCTGGAGCGACGTATCTTCCTTTGGTATAGGCCTGTTGACGTCGTCCGACTGGAAAGGTTCTTATATCGGGTTTCCCCAAGAAGCCGGCAATCCCGAATGTCCGTTGATAAGAAAACAATTTGTTGTAACCGGACGAGCCGAAAAAACCTTCTTGCATGTCAACTCCTTAGGGTATCATGAGATTTATATCAACGGTAATAAAGTAGGAGAAGATGTATTGACACCGGCAGTATCTCAATTTGACAAACGATCGCAAGCCGTCACTTACGATCTTTCGACTCTTCTCCGCAATGGACGTAATGACTTGATAATATGGCTGGGACGAGGATGGTACCAGCCTCGTTTGCCGGGTGTTGTATATGAAGGCCCTTTGGTAAAAGCACAATTGGAGACATTAAAAGGGGGCGCTTGGAACACACTATACTACACCGACGCTTCGTGGACATGCCGGGAAAGCGGAAGTACGGGCATCGGCACTTGGCGAGCCGGACGATTTGGAGGCGAACACGTTGATGCCGGAAAATTGCTAAATGATTTCACTCCGTCTACTTTGGATGCTTCAACATGGTTGGCTGTAAAGGAAATCGATGTACCTCAGCATACTGTTTCACCGATGATGACCGAACCCAACCGGATACAAGGTAACATTAGCCCCGTTCAGATTAGTCCTTTTGGTGAAGATGCCTGGTTGATCGATATGGGAAAAGCATTAACCGGATGGGTCGAAATACAATTCCCCGAATTAAAAGAAAGTCAGGAAATTGTGATGGAATATTTTGATCACATGGTTGATGGAAAACCTGCAAGACAAGGTCAATCGGACCGTTATATCGCATCAGGTAAAAAGAAGGAAGTATTCAAAAATAAATTCAACTATCACAGTTTTCAATATATCAAAATATCAAATCTGCCGACCCAACCTTCGTTAGACCAAATTCAAGCCTATCTGATTCATACCGACTATAAAGGTAATTCTTCGTTCGAATGTTCAGATCCGGAAATGAATGCAATCCACGATATGGTTAAATATACTTTGCAATGTCTCAGTTTGGGAGGTTATATCGTCGATTGCTCTCAAATAGAACGGCTTGGGTATGGTGGTGATGGCAACGCTTCGACTCAAACAGCACAAATCATGTTCGACCTCTCTCCTCTGTATGCCAACTGGATGCAGGCTTGGGCCGACTGTATCCGCGAAGACGGAGGAATGCCGCATACGGCTCCCAATCCGTATCGGGCCGGCGGCGGACCTTACTGGTGCGGATTTATCATTATGGCGTCATGGAAGACATATATCAATTACGGTGATACCCGTTTGTTGGAGAAATACTATCCGGTGATGAAGCACTGGTTCGAATATGTGGATGCTTATACCGTTGATGGATTGCTTGATAGATGGCCTGATACAGACTACCGCAATTGGTATCTTGGCGACTGGGCTACCCCGAAAGGCATCGATCAAACAGCCAAACCTTCAGTCGATTTGGTCAATAATTGTTCAATAAGTGAATGTTATGCAACAATGGAAAAGATTGCTACTTTACTGGGTAACACCAACGATGCCGCATTATTTTCCGAACGCAAAGATCAACTCCGCAAGTTGATCCACGAACGCTTTTTCGACAACGACAATAACAGTTACGCGACAAGTTCACAGATCGACCTCGCCTATCCTATGCTGGCACAAGTTACACCTCAGGCATTAGTACCTCATGTCACCAATACATTATATGCGAAAACAGCACAACAATATAATGGTAATTTGATGACCGGATTGGTGGGTATCCCCGTTCTGACAGAATGGGCAACTATTAATCGCTCTACCAACTGGGTTTATGGAATGTTGAAAAAGAAGGATTATCCCGGATATTTGTATATGATCGAAAACGGAGCGACTGCCACATGGGAACACTGGAACGGCGATCGAAGCCGGATTCACAACTGTTATAATGGCATTGGATCATGGTTTTACGAAGCAATCGGAGGCATATTGCCCGACGAAAAGAATCCCGGCTACAAACGTGTGATAATCGCACCGCAAGTTCCGGACGGCATTACATGGGCTAAAGCGACAAAAGATACACCTTACGGTCCGTTAGCTATTGATTGGACGCTCAAAGAAAATATACTCAGTATCGACCTGACCATACCACCGGGCAGTTCGGCCGTAATGGAGCTACCTGCGAATGTAAACTTCTATACAATAGACGATATATTGTTTGAAAAAAATGCATCAAATGAGATATCAAGCGGCAAACACAGGATTGTTTACAGATGGGAATAGTTTGATTAAGAGAGAATTAAGATGAAAAAAATACTGATAATCGCCATATCAGCGCTATTTTTAATCCTGATCATCGGGATTGGCGGAATTGGATATTACGCTCTTTATCCCAATTTCTCGGCCTCAAAAACGACTTACGTGTATATATATCCCGAAAAAGATTTCAATCATTTATGCCGGCAATTGACAGATTCAGCAAATTGTCTGAATATCAAATCGTTCAAGGAGATTGCGAAGTTTCTGAAATATCCGGAAAACATGAAAACCGGCTGTTATGCAATTGAGCCGGGCGTAAACAACTACGATTTATTGAACAACCTTCGTCGCGGACAACAAGTACCGGTGCGGATTACCTTCAATAACATTCGCTTTAAAGAAGATCTGACCAATAGGTTAAGCGAACAATTGATGATTTCAAGTCAAGAGTTGAACACTTTGTTGAACGATGCCACTTTTTGCGAATCAATGGGCTTTGATACAAATACCATCCAAGCGATGTTTATCCCCAATACGTATGAAGTGTATTGGAACATTTCGGCGGCAAAAATAATCGAAAGGATAAAACGCGAATACGATGCTTTCTGGACAGAGGAGCGCCGCAACCAAGCGCAAAAAGCTCGATTAACACCGCTCGATGTATCCATTCTGGCTTCCATTGTTGAAGAAGAATCTGCCGTTACAGATGAATATTCCACAATTGCAGGACTGTATATCAACAGATTGCATCGCGGAATCCCCCTCCAGGCCGATCCGACTGTTAAATATGCCTTGGGTAACTTCGCCCTTCAACGCATATTAAACGAACACCTGTTGGTTGATTCGCCTTACAATACTTACCTGTTTAGCGGATTACCACCCGGTCCCATAAAGATTCCTTCCCCGAAAGGATTGGAAAGCGTATTGAACTATCAAAAACATAATTATCTGTACATGTGTGCAAAAGAAGATTTTTCGGGCCGGCATAACTTTGCTGTCACCCTGTCCGAACATAACCGGAATGCCGCACGGTTTCATGCCGAACTTAATAGGCGCGGAATACGGTGAAATCGGTTTTATTCGTACAGTATGATGAACAAAATTGACTGGAATGATCGCTTTTATTGAAGCTGATAATATTGCAAATGAATACGGCTTTGGAAACAGAGTGACATTGTGGCAGTTCGGAAAGTTGTACTAAAGGGAGAAAATTGGTTTTATCCCTGATTTGGGTTTGAAATAAATATTCTGTAATTATACACTGCAGGCGAACGTTTTTTCAGTGACGACAATAGCCGGTCTTCCATATCCTGATGGCTTGAAGAATCTTTACCGGCAGTTTCGTTTAGCGTGATATGCACATCAATGCTGCGGATCAATCCTTCTTTGGGACGGGGGCTGACACGGACACCTCCGGTGATGGTTGCAAGAGTAATCCGGTCGCCGAAACGGGCATGGCAAAAATTCACAATATCTGCGTGCGTATAAATCATGTCTCTGCTTGTCAGCATATACTTGTACATGTCGGGCGCAGTGTCGCGACGCTGTTTGCCTCCATAGCTTTGAGTCAGCGTAATAAGCGAATTATAAGCCAGCCGGCTGTTTCCGTACTGATAGACGAGCGTCCCCGGTTTAATGCCGTTGGCAGATTCGCAGTTGGTTACCCAGTAATCTACATAAAGTGTTTCGCCCGCTTCTTTCGAGTCAATAACCATCCAGGAACATGTATCCCTGTCTCTGTTGCTGCTGATGTCTTCCAGCCTTAATTCCATCAAAATTCTTTCGGCAGCAATCCTTTTTGCCTGTTCTTCAACAAGTCCTTTTTCAAAGATTGAAAACGATGGTTTTTCCTCACGTAACAGGTCGGTCAAACAGGCAAGTGTTTCTTTCGCATTTCGGGAATCATACCTTTCTGATCCGCTGAGTTTGAGAATGTAAGAGCCACATTCGCTGTATTTTTCGTCTGTATGGTGGGAAAATGGTATATATTTGCATCTTTTTGAATCGAATACCCGGTCGACCGATAGAAAATGTTCATTTTCACCGGTTTCAAAACGGAATACCGATACAACAGGATCGGTTGTACCCTGTTTGGAATAGAATTTCCTGTTGACTACGGGAAATGCGTTCACAGATACAAAAAAATCATCCAAAACAGAGTCGTCGAAACCCGGCGGAAGGGTTACTTTCAGCCATAACAGTGGTATAAGCATCTCGTCATGTTCTGTATTGGGAAATAAACCGGACAGTTCACCGGGCAAAATCCTGTAGTTGTTTTTATGATTGACAATTTCGCTTCCTATGGTGATGTACCGGTGTTTGTAATGCTCCAGGATGCTTTGATCCGGCACGTTTGCAGGGTTGTTGTCATGGAGCGGAAAACAGGTTTTATTTCCGGCTTCTGATTCGGAGTGAATGCCCCGGAAGGCTGACAGTTGTGTTCCTTCCTGTTCCCAGCGGCTGTACGGCAGCAAGTGCAACAGTTCGTTGCGTTTCTTGATATTGGGCAGGTCAAAATAGAAAGTAAGGTTTTCGATTTTTGTAATGGAAGGATTGATATTCAAGCCGATCCAAAGCGTATCGGTGAATTTTCCGGAACGTCTTTTACTTTTTTCATGAATTTCTTTCGACTTCCGGTTGTCCATACGGTAAAGTTTTCCGGCGCATATCAGGGAGTGTACATCACCATCGATCAAATTGAAGTCGCAGGCAGGTGAAAAATGGATTATATTGGTGTCTTTTCTTTTATGGTGAAAGACAGTGGATTTATAAACAATATCCTGTTCTTCAAGCGGTTTTGCATGCAGAATCATGTGTGCCGGACGTACGGAAAGCAAAATGTCAGGCGTTAATATGCCGGAAAGCCGTTCGAATAAACGGTTCTTCTTGTTTTCCAGTTCCCCTGCAAGCTTGTTGATTTCACCGGCAAGTAAATCAATCTTCAGTTTTACCACCGGATCCAGGCTGTCGATGTCACGAGCGCCCAATATTGCGGTAGCATTCCTGTACATACGGTTTTTGATGACCTCTTTGTGATGTTTTGAATTGTCGTACATGGTTAATTGGAATCAAGTTGGATGCGTTTCATATTTTTGATATTCAATCGTCCACATCAATAATCCAGCCTCCGGTGTCAATTTTTTCTTTGATGCGGCTTCGGTGGACGAAACCGTGTATATCGTCTTTGGTCTGAACGTACCACCAGTCGCTTTCAGGCAACTCCCGGTAACTGAAAATCTCATTCTTGCCTATTGTGCCGCGGATTTCAGACTGTGCATTCATTTCCCTGCGGATATTGACATAGCCATCGGAGTCGTTGATGATGCCGGATTTCGACTTGCCCGACAGGGCTTTTATTTCCTGCGATGTTATCTCTGCCTGCGAAGACTCTTTTACTTCCTGCTTGAGTACATAGCCATAAACTGTTTCTGTGCGGTCTAAAATCATGGCATAGCCATCGGGACCGGCAACAGGGCTTTCGACAGGTTTTATGACTTCTGCCAGATAATAATCGTCGTAGCCCATTTCATAGACCTTGAATATTTCCGAATGAAGCAAAGTATCAATATCGTAGCTGTCGGGATAAGGTTCAAGATACAACAATGATTTTGAGTTTACAGTTCGGGCAGAAAATGATGTGCCGATTTTCTCCAGCGTTGGCATTTCGCGTTCGGGATTTTCGCAAAATTCGCGCAGAACGGCATAGCCATAATAGTTGTTTGAGCGAATCTGGTCACGAATTGAATCCTGCCTTTCTCTATATATATAGCGTTCGCTATTGGAAGGATGATCCAGCTGTCCGGACATATATTGAATCACGTAGCTGTTAGTTGTTTTTTGTTGAAGTCGCAGCAAAAACGACAGATTTCCGGCAAGGCTTCGGGCGATATCATAGTTATGCCAGGGGAAAAACTTGTCCAAACCGCTGGAACGTTTCGTGGAATTATTCGTCAAAGTAATTCCCTGCCAAAAAACTTGTATATTCGTTTTTTGCGGATTTGTACCGGAATTATAAAGCCAAATATCTCTGGTTTTGCTTTGTTTTTCAAGATAGAAAGCAAGCAAGTCGCCTTTTAAATCAAAAGCACGAGGGTGAACAAAAACGTCAAAATCAACGGTATTACTTAAAAGATCACATCTGCGGTGACCAAGAGGATTATTATTTTCCGCGTATTCGAATAATATATGAGGAGTCATAATGGCACTTCGATAAATATCAGCCAAAATATCATAATAC
>JAIRJR010000204.1 GCA_031260575.1 Tannerella sp. | reverse complement strand
TCACCAATAGCATCAACAGCTTAACCGAAGCAGTCATGTATGCTTTAATCTTTGTCGTATTGGTGGTATTGTTTTTCTTGGGACGTTGGCGCGCAACCATCATCATTGCCGTAGCGATACCGATATCTTTGTTAACCGGATTTGTATATTTATTATTTGCCAACGGAACCATTAATATAGTTTCACTCAGTTCGCTATCTATTGCCGTTGGATTGGTGGTTGACGATGCGATTGTGGTGCTCGAAAATATCATGAAACATATTGAGCGTGGCTCACGTCCGAGAGATGCTGCAATTTATGGAACGAACGAAGTTTGGTTGGCAGTAATTGCTACCACATTGACGCTTATAGCCGTATTCTTACCGCTAACCATGCTTGGAGGGATTGCAGGAATTATGTTCAAACAATTCGGGTGGATTATTTCCATCGTAATTGCTGTTTCCATGTTGGTATCTATTGCACTCACACCCATGATGACAGCCAAAATGATTCGATTCCAGGAAGCGCATACGTATAAAGGCCTGGGTATTATCTTTAAACCGATTGATAAATTTCTGAATAACTTGGACAACGCTTATGCAAGTTTGTTGGCATGGACGGTAAGCCACCGTGCGGTGACTATCTGGATTGCATTTTTCATTTTCGCAACAAGTATCCTGTTGGTCACACAAGTACCTACCGACTTTTTCCCCACTTCGGATAATGGGCAAATCAGTGTCACCGCCCAATTGCCCGTAGGCGCTAACTTGGAGCAAACATCAGCTGTTGCCCACCGTTTGGAAAGTGACTTTTTAGAACAATGTCCTGAAATTAAGATTGTCTCTGTCAGTTCCGGAGCCAACGAAGAGGCCGGTTTTGCAGCGCTATTTGGCAATAGCGGAACAAATATGATCAACTACATGATTGTATTGGAGAAGCTGGTGGATCGCAAAAAAAATAATCAACGTGGTGTAGATGAAATCAGTGAAGTGATGCGTCAGGTACTTGCCAAATACCCCGAAGTAGTAAAGTCGGCTGTAACAACCGGAGGTGGAGCCGCCGCAATGATGGGGAGTGGCGGTGTTGATGTGAAAGTATTCGGTTATGATTTCAATCAAACGATGGAGATAGCCAATCAGTTGGCCGACAGGATGCGAACCGTCGAAGGAGCGCGAGATGTTGCCATCAGTCGCGACGACATGAAAACGGAATTAAAAATAGATTTCGACAGGGATAAATTGGCAAGGTTTGGCATGAATACAGCTACCGCTGCAACATTTGTGCGCAACCGTATCAACGGACTGACAGCCTCATTATTCCGTGAGAGCGGTGAAGAATATAACATCATTGTCCGCTATGATAAGCCTTTCCGCGAGTCGGTTGAAGATATTCAGAATATCCTGCTTTATAATGGCAGGGTTGATATGACGACAGGTAAACCAAATACCATCCGTCTGAGCGAAGTCGCCTCTGTTGTTGAACGCTTTACGCCTCCACGAATCGAGCGCGAAGACAGGCAGCGTGTTGTGACTGTTTCGGCTGCTTTAGGAAAAGGCGCCGCATTAGGGACAGTTGCTGCTGCCGTACAGAAAGAAATGGACAAAATACAGACACCTGCCGGTGTAGATATTGTGATGTCCGGGACAGTTGAAGAACAACAGGAATCATTTCAAGATATGTTTACCCTGCTCGCCTTGATTATCCTGTTGGTGTATATTGTGATGGCAACTCAATTCGAGTCCTTGAAAATGCCATTTATCATTATGCTCAGCGTGCTTTTTGCTTTTACCGGCGTATTTCTGTCGTTATGGCTCACAGGCACGTCATTGGGTTTGATTGCGATGATTGGCGCCATCATGTTGGTCGGTATTGTAGTGAAAAACGGAATCATCATTGTCGACTTCACCAACCTGCAACGAGAGCGTGGCATGTCGATTAATCAGGCGGTAATCACTGCCGGCAAATCGCGTCTGAGACCGGTATTAATGACTTCGTTAACAGCAATCTTGGGTATGATGCCATTAGCCTTCGGAACCGGCGAAGGCTCGGAAATATGGCAACCGATGGGTATCGTGGTTATTGGAGGGCTAACATTCTCCACAATTTTGACCTTATTGGTAGTTCCTGCCGTTTACGCAGTAGTTAATAAAGAAAGGAAAAAAAGAATCAGGGCAATAGATAAAATAGTAAATTAATATGAAAGCAGTATTTATCATATATGGACAATCGCTCACACAACTGATTGAGCAATTATTGGATCAATTGAAAATCCGTGGTTTCACACGCTGGGAAGAAGTACAAGGCCGTGGCGGAATAAGCGGTGAACCACACTACGGTACACATGCCTGGCCTTCCGAAAACGGATCGATACTTACCATCATTGACGATCAAAAAGTGGACATTTTATTGGAAGCCCTTCGCCGCATCAACGAAAAAGCCGAACAACAAGG
This sequence comes from Tannerella sp., assembly GCA_031260575.1. Classification (GTDB taxonomy): domain Bacteria; phylum Bacteroidota; class Bacteroidia; order Bacteroidales; family Tannerellaceae; genus Tannerella. The sequence continues at coordinate 419 of JAIRJR010000204.1, read as the reverse complement.
GCTAAACGCCTTTGTCTGGAATATTGAAGGGATGATGTAAGGCGTGAGGTGCGCACCATCGGGCGCAAGACATACACCATATCTTCCCAATCATAGCTTCCCCTGATGTCTGCTGCTCCTCTATTGTTTAAGGCTTCAAATTTAGTGGCATCGTTATCGGGAGATAGATGAAGAAATGAAGAAAGAATTGGTTAGTATGTTGGATTAATGGGTTACGATAAAAAAATACGAAATTTCTTCTTCTCGATTTTCCCATGAAGCCATTCAAAAAAAATCATAATTGTATAGGTATATTACAATTTACTCAAGTTTCCCATCTTTTCAATAAGTTGAAAGACAGGCGATATTTTTTTTAAAAAGTGGCGATAATTCGATATAAATTATTATTTTTGTGGTAGTTATAGACACAATCATAATAA